>JBPYES010000434.1:0-7131 GCA_051984825.1 Jatrophihabitantaceae bacterium | reverse complement strand
GTCACGCTGCCCTGGGATCGGCGCATCAGGGGCGCCCGGCATCCGCTCACCACGCTGCAGGAGTTCATCGGCGACGTGTTCGTGGCGATGGGCTACGAAGTGCTGGAGGGTCCCGAGGTCGAGGCCGAGTGGCTCACCTTCGACGCCCTCAACATCGGCCCGGATCATCCGACGCGCACGCTCATGGACACGTTCTACGTGGCCCCGCCGGGCTCCGGGCTGGTGCTTCGCCCGCACACGTCGCCGGTCCAGGCCCGGGCGATGCTCGAACGCGAACCGCCGATCTACATCGTCTGCCCGGGCAAGACGTTTCGCACCGACGAGCTCGACGCGACGCACTCGCCGGTGTTCCACCAGGTCGAGGGACTGGTCGTGGACGAGGGCATCACCATGGCGCACCTCAAGGGCACCCTCGACCACATGGCGCAGGCCTTCTTCGGCCCCGGCATCGTCACCCGGCTGCGACCGTCGTACTTCCCGTTCACCGAGCCGAGCGCCGAGCCGGACCTGCTCTGCTTCGTGTGCCGCGGTCAGTCGGTCGGCAACCCGGACTGGAATTGCCGCACGTGTAACAGCGAGGGCTGGATCGAGTGGGGTGGCTGCGGCATGGTCAACCCCCGCGTGCTGCGCGCGTGCGGCATCGACCCCGACCGCTACTCCGGGTTCGCGTTCGGCATGGGCATCGAACGCACGCTGATGTTCCGCAACAACGCCGACGACATGCGCGACATGCTCGAGGGCGACGTCCGATTCACCCAGGCGTTCGGGATGGAGCCCTGATGAGGGCAGCTGTCAGTTGGGTGGCCGAGCACGTCGAACTGCCGCAAGGCACAACCCCCTACGAGGTGGGCGACGCACTCGTGCGGGTGGGCCTCGAGGTCGAACGCGTCGACTCCGCCGCCGAGGCGATGTCGGGGCCGATCGTCGTGGGCCGCGTCCTGTCGTTCGACGACGAGCCGCAGAAGAGCGGCAAGACCATACGCTGGTGTACGGTCGATGTCGGCGAGGGCGAGCCGCGGGGCATCGTCTGCGGCGCACTGAACTTCGCCGTCGCCGACCTGGTTGTGGTGGCGCTGCCCGGGTCAGTGCTACCCGGTGGCTTCGCGATCAGCGCGCGCAAGACTTACGGCCACGTGTCCGACGGGATGATCTGCTCTGCCCGGGAACTGCGCATCGGCGACGACCACACCGGCATCCTCGTGCTGCCGCCGGATGCCGGCGCGCCCGGCGACGACGCGCTCGACGTGCTGGGCCTGCGTGATGCTGTCCTGGATATCGCGGTCACGCCCGACCGCGGGTACTGCTTATCGGTGCGCGGGCTCGCCCGCGAGGCGGCCGCCGCGTTCGAGGCACCTTTCCACGATGTCGCCGAGTCGGTAACCGTGCCTCCGGTTGACAGCCGGGCGTACCCGGTCGGCGACGTCGATCCGGCATGCGCCGACATGTATTCGATGCGGGCCGTCACCGGTCTTGATCCCGAAGCGCCGAGTCCGGCGTGGATGCAGGCGCGACTGCGCCAGTCGGGCATGCGCCCGATCTCGCTGGCTGTCGACGTCACGAACTACGTGATGCTCGAGACCGGGCAGCCGCTGCACGCCTTCGACCGCGCCAAGCTCACTGGGCCGATCGGGGTGCGCCGTGCCAGGTCTGGCGAGTTGCTGCGCACCCTCGACGACGTCGAGCGCGCACTCGATCCCGAGGACATGCTCGTCGTCGACGACAGTGGCCCCATCAACATCGGCGGCATCATGGGCGGAGCCTCGACGGGGATCGACGGGTCGACGGTCGATGTGGTGTTCGAGGCGGCGCACTGGGACCCGCCGTCGATCTCGCGTACGGCCCGCCGCCACAAGTTGCCGAGCGAGGCGGCGAAACGGTTCGAGCGGGGCGTCGATCCCGACATCGCGGCGGTAGCGCTGCAGCGGTGTGTGGACCTGCTGGTCGAGCACGGTGGAGCGAGCGCTGCACCTGGGTTCACCGTGGTGGGCAAGGGCCCGGCACCGGTCGAGATCCTGCTTCCGGCCGGTCGCCCGGCGGCGACCGCAGGGATGCCGATCGACGCGCCGAGTGTCGTCGCGCGCCTGGCCCAGGTGGGGTGTCAGGTGTCAGGCGACGGCGTACTGCGCGTCCATCCGCCGAGCTGGCGTCCCGACCTGACCGATCCTGCCGACCTCGACGAGGAGGTCATCCGACTCGAGGGCTACGACAAGATCCCGTCGGAGTTGCCGACCCCCCCGCCGGGCCGCGGGCTCACCGCCGAGCAACGCATGCGCCGTGCCGTCTCGCGGGCGCTGGGCGCGGCCGGCTACACCGAGGTGCTCAGCTCGGTATTCGCGTCGCCGGCGGTGCACGACGCGTTCGGCCTCAGGGCGGACGATCCGCGCCGGGACGCCGTCCGGGTGCTGAACCCGCTCTCGGACGCCGAGCCGGAGCTGCGGACCTCGCTGCTGCCCGGCCTGCTGGCCACGTTGCGCCGCAATGTGGGCCGCGGCAGTCGCGACATCGCGCTGTTCGAGACCGGCCTGGTGTACCTGCACAACCCCGACGCGCCGCCGGCACCGGTGCTCGGCGTCGAGCACCGGCCCTCCGACGAGGAGGTTGCCGCGCTCTACGCGGCGGTACCGCCGCAGCCGCGCCACCTCGCTGTGGTGCTGGCCGGCGAGATCGCGCCGTCGGGTTGGTGGGGCGCCGGGCGGGCTGAGGTCTGGGCAGACGCTGTCGAGGCGGCACGGACGGTTGCAGAGGCGGCCCGCGCCGAGCTGACCGTCCGGGCCGCAGAGTACGCGCCGTGGCATCCCGGGCGGTGCGCCGAGCTGTTGCTCGACGATGTCGTCGTCGGCTACGCCGGGGAGCTGCATCCGCGTGTTGTCGCTGCCCTCGAGTTGCCGCCGCGCACGGCGGCGATGGAACTTGACCTGGACGCCTTCTCACCGCCGGCGCCCGCGCAGGCGCCGAGAGTGTCGCCGTTCCCGCCGGTGCTCCTCGACATCGCGCTCGTCGTGCCGTCCGACGTTCCGGAGGCGACTTTGCTCGCCGCCGTGCGCGAGGGAGCCGGTGAGCTGCTGGAGTCGGCGCGGCTGTTCGACGTCTTCGCCGACCCAGAACGGCTCGGGCCGGACCGCAAGTCGCTGGCATTCGCGCTGCGGTTCCGCGCGCCCGACCGGACGCTGACCGGTGACGAGGCGGCGGCAGCCCGCGACGCTGCGGTGGCCCGCGCCGCGGAGCTCTGCGGCGCCGAGCTACGCGGGTGACGGCAGGCCGGCAAGCCTGGTCGAGCGGTTGAGCGACCACACCGGTGTGCTGCTCAGGCTGCTGATCCGCCAGCCGTCTGCGGAGCGCCGCAGCTCGAACCGGTAGACCTCCCCGAGCAAGAACGGCTGCGGATCGTCCGGGCCGGAGGCGGCGAAGGCGACCAGTAGGTTGGCGCGCACGCGCGCCCGATCGCCGTCGATATCGACGAGGTGGTTGGTGATGACGTGCTGGATGCCCTTGTCGCGAGAGTGACCTCGCCGGGCCTGAGCGACGAGCGCGTCGTGGCCGCGGACCGTCCCGCCCGGGGTCGCGATGGTCGCATCGTCGACGAACAAGTCGCGCAATGCCTCGAAGTCGCGTTCGTCGAGGCAGCGGCCCACGGACGTAACCAGGTCGACGATGTGCTGCCTGTCGAGCAGTTCGGCGGACATGATCGCTCCATTCATGGGCAGTATAAATAATGGGTAACACCAATAATAGCTGTACAGTGCGTGCCACGCTAGGGTGCGCTGCGTGGATGTCGACCAGGCACCGGCGCGGCTGCGCTCGATGCCGAGCTGGCTGCTCGCGCAGGCGTCGATCGCGGGCCGGCGTGCCGTCGCCGAAGCGCTGGCAGAACAGGGCTGGCACCGCAGCCAGTTCACGCTGCTGGCGGTGCTCGACGAGTTCGGCCCGCTCAACCAGACCGAGATGAGCGAGCGCAGCGGCCTCGACCGCAGCGACATCGTGCGGTGGGTGGACGAGCTGGCGGACACCAAGCTGGTGCGGCGCACCCAGGATCCCGGCGATCGCAGGCGCAACGTCGTGACGATCACTGCAGCCGGTCGCCGCCGCCTCGACGCGCTGGAGGCGCGGCTGCGGCGAGCCCAGAGCGAACTGCTGAGCGGCCTGTCCGACAAGGAGCGCGACCAGCTGGTCGTCCTGCTCGGGCGCCTACTCCGGCTGTAGGTGCTTCATCGCCTCGCGGCGGGAGAGCGGGCTCAGCTCGTGAGCCGCGACGAATGCGCGTACCCAACCTGGCTCGGTCTTGGCGTAATCGCGTAGCGCCCAGCCGATGGCTTTGCGCAGGAAGAAGTCGGGGTCGCCGGCGTTGGCGACGATGGCCTCGCTGAGCAGTTCGGTATCCGTCCCGCTCCGCAGCCCGACCTGGCAGATGATCGACGCGCGGCGCAGCCAACGATCCGGATCGCGTACCCAGGCGTGCACCGCAGGACGCAGCTCAGCCGGATAGGCGACGAGCAGCTCGCCGACCCGGTGTGCCACCTCGTCGACATGGTCCCACCAGGCGCCGGTGATGATCATCTCGTGGTACAGGGGCAGCAGCGCCGGCGTCTGCAACCGGCGAGCCGCCGGTACGTCGAGCAACGCGGTCGCCGCGTACCGCTCCTCCCGGTACGACGCCTCACGCCACAATGCCGCTGCAGTGGCCGCGAGCGCGTCGGTCGTGGCCGGCGGACGCACCTTGGAGGCGGCGCGGACGATGCGGCGGACGTCCGGGACCGGTACGCCGAGGTAAGGCATCGTCGACTTCATGTAAGCCTGCATCTGCGGCGCCCGCGACGGATCGGCGGCCGTACGCAGATCGGCGCGCACCGTCTCGACGAGGACCCGATCCACCGCCGGCAGCCTAGCTGACTGAATGAATTTGCGGTCGTATGCATAATTGTTCACATGGGAACGCGAGTCGCCGTTGCTGGCGCGAGCGGGTACGCCGGCGGCGAGCTGCTGCGGTTGCTCGCCGGTCACCCGCACCTCGAGGTCGTTGCTGCCACGGCGCATGAGAATGCGGGAGAGTGCGTCGGCGATGTCCACCCCGGCGTGCGATCCCTGGCCGACCTGACCCTCGGCCCGACGTCGCCGGACGCACTCGCCGACGCCGAGCTCGTGTTCCTCGCGTTGCCACACGGGCTGTCCGCGCCTTTCGCCAAGACGCTGCCCGAGTCGGCGAAGGTCGTCGATCTCGGCGGCGACCACCGGCTCACCGACGCCGCCGCCTACCGCAACTACTACGGCGGGACGCACCCCGGCGCGTGGACCTACGGCCTGCCTGAGCTGCCCGGTCAGCGTGCTCGCATCGCCGCGTCCACACGGGTTGCCAGCACCGGCTGCTATGCCGTCGCGACGATCCTCGCGCTGGCGCCGCTGATCGCGGCCGGGCTCGTGGAGCCTGCCGACATCGTGGTCGTAGCCGCAAGTGGCACCTCCGGGGCGGGCCGGACCGCGAAGCTCAATCTGCTCGCCAGCGAGGTGATGGGCGACGTCACGCCGTACAAGGTGGGTGCGCATCAGCACGTCCCGGAGATCCTCCAGGCGACGGGAGCATCCAGCCTGGCGTTCACACCGCTGCTCGCGCCCATGCCGCGGGGCATTCTGGCGACGGTGACGGCCCGTCCCGCGCGCGCCGGCGATGCCCGGGCGGCTCTCGTCGACGCGTACGCCGGCGAGCCGTTCGTCCACGTATTGCCTGAGGGCCGGCAGCCGCACACCGCCGCTACGTGCGGATCGAACTCTGCGCATCTACAGCTCACCACGGACCTCAGCTCCGGCCGGGTGATCGTGACCAGCGCAATCGACAACCTGGGCAAGGGCGCGGCCGGGCAGGCTGTGCAGAACGCCAACCTGATGCTGGGCCTGCCCGAGACGGCCGGCTTGTCCGTTGACGGGATTGCTCCGTGAGCGTCACGGCAGCGCAGGGCTTCCGGGCCGCGGGTGTGGCGGCCGGCATCAAACCGGCAGGGCCTGATCTCGCGCTTGTCGTGAACGACGGTCCGTCGGATACCGCCTCCGCGGTGTTCACTGCGAACCGGGTCAAGGCAGCGCCTGTGCTGTGGTCGCAGCAAGCGGTGGCCGACCAGCGGTTGCGCGCTGTGGTGCTCAACTCGGGCGGCGCCAACGCCTGTACCGGGCCGGCCGGCTTCGCAGATACCCACGCAACCGCCGAGCGCGTAGCCGCCGTTCTGGGCATCGGCGCCGGCGACGTGGCCGTCTGCTCCACCGGCCTCATCGGCGAGCGGTTGCCCATGCCGGCGGTGCTCGCGGGCGTGGACGCAGCCGTCGCCGCGCTCGGCGATCACGGCGAGGCCGCGGCCGATGCGATCCGTACCACGGACACGGTCTCGAAGCAGGCGGCGTTCTCCCATCCGGACGGCTGGACGCTGGGCGGAATGGCCAAGGGCGCCGGCATGCTCGCCCCGAGCCTGGCCACCATGCTTAGCGTCTTGACGACTGATGCCTCTGTCGATAAATCCACGGTGGACAGTGCCTTGCGCGAAGCGGTGCGCCGCACGTTCGAGAGGATCGACAGCGACGGGTGCCTGTCGACGAACGACACCGTCCTGCTGATGGCGAGCGGGGCGTCAGGCATCGTGCCCGATGCGGCTGCTTTCGCGAGTGCGGCCGAGCGGGTCTGCCGCGACCTTGCTCTGCAACTGCTTGCCGACGCCGAGGGCTCCACCAAGGACGTCACGATCGACGTCGCGGGTGCCGCCAGCGAGGCTGATGCCGTGGAGGTCGGGCGCGCGATTGCCCGCAACAACCTGCTCAAGTGTGCATTGTTCGGCAACGATCCGAACTGGGGACGTGTGGTGGCTGCAATCGGCACGACGGCGGCCGCATTCGAGCCGGACGAGCTGGATGTCACGATCAACGGGATTGCCGTGTGCCGCAAGGGCGCCGCAGGCGATTCCCGTGAGCTCGTCGATCTATCCAGCCGGGCTGTACACATCGGCGTCGACCTGCATGCTGGTGCGGAGCGTGCCACGATCTGGACGAACGATCTCTCCCATGCGTACGTCGAAGAGAACTCGGCCTACTCGACATGAATGCGATGCAAAAGGCGGCCATTCTCGTCGACGCGCTGCCGTGGCTGGAGCGCTTCCA
>JBPYES010000433.1:0-7156 GCA_051984825.1 Jatrophihabitantaceae bacterium | reverse complement strand
AACGATCGCGTCCGCGATGCTTGGCCGCGCGCGAGCCGCCAACCCGCACGCACCGCCAACACCGCGTTACGGGTCGCGGCCTAGCTGTTTTCGAGGGCGAGGGGGTGCGGCGAGCCGGAAACGCCGTTGGTGGGGTTGTCCGCGCCGCCAGTGAGCCCGACCGCCCAGACGGTGGATGAACCTGGCGTGGCGGTCGCCGCCTGCAGCTGGCTGGGGCCGTCCGGGTCGGGACTGGGCATGGTCGTCCAGGACGTGCCGTCCCAGAACAGGGTGAGGGTCTGCGGCCCGGACGCCCCAGCAGGGGTGTCGTAGCCGACTGCCCATACGCCGGTGGGCGAGGTGCCGCTGATGCCGGTCAGCGCCGCGGACGTGCCCGGCGACGGAGCTGGCACGATGCTCCAGCGGGTGCCGTCCCAGTGCTCGATGAGCGTGCCGAGGACCGACGTGCTGCCAAGGTCATCGGTGTAGCCGGCCGCCCACACCTCCGAGGAGCTGATCGCGTCGATCGACGTGAACCGATACTCAAGGTTTGGGTCGGTGCTGCGGTTGACCGCCGGCATTGGCACGTCAGTCCAGTTGGTCCCGTTCCAGTGCAGCGCGAAGGTCTCCAGGTCGCAGCTGCTGCAGGTGCTGTTGGTGGTATATGTGCCGACAGCCCAGATGTCGTTCGCGGTGTCCGCGGAGATCGCCTCCAGCCTGACACTGGTGCCAGAATTCCCGCCGGAGGTCAGCGTGCCGGGCTTGCCCGGGTCGGGGAATTCCGGCTGGGTGAAGCTGCTGCCGGCCCAATGAAGGAGCCCAGGGCCGGCGAAGTAGGCATTGCCGGGGCCGAGATCGGCCACACTGAGCCAGTCAGCGGAACGGGTCTTCTCGGTCCAGGCGTGGCCGTCCCAGTGGAAGGCCGGACTGCTGCTGTAGCCGTGTCCGACCGCCCAGGCGTCGGTCGGGCTCGCCGCGCTCACCGCGGTCATGTTGATCGAACCGACGTACGTGGTTACCGGCACGGTTGTCTGCTGCCACGACGTGCCATTCCAGTGGTCCGCGATCCGGCCCGGGCCGCCGACCGCCCAGGCATCTGAGCCACGGTCCGCGGAGACGCTAGTCAAAAAGGCGCTACCCCCGCTCGGCGGGGCAGCCACGACGGTCCACGATGCGCCGGCCGCCTCCGCGGGCCCGGCGCCCAGCACGACCGCGACCCCCACCGCGAGACCGGCGCCGAAGCCACGCCTGACATGAGACATGACGTGAGACATGAAAGCTTCCCTCGATCGCAGGCACCCCTCACCCCACATCACGTAGCTCGCCCGCGCCTGGTTCAGCAACTCCACCAAGCTGCCAGCATCACCGCGGGAACGCCTGCCGAACAGCGAAGCCGAAGAAGCGACAAGCACAATGCTCGGCCGGCGCACCGCGCCACCGACCGCGCGATAACGACGCGGCCAAAGGCATCCCGCCAACGATCTCCCACGCTCAACATTCGGCGTACTGCGCGACCACCGTGTTCAGCGCGTGAGGTGCCCGCTTCGACGGCGCTCGTGTGCCGTGGCGGTAGTGGCAGTCGGCTGCACATGGCAGCAGACGGGCGTGCTCACTCGCCCGTTTCTGCAGCTTGGCCGCAATCTGCTTGGGCGAACGCCAATCCCGACCGCACTGCTGCATGACCTGGCGCGGCTCAATGCGCGCTGTGCTCATCAGGCCGATCTATGTCGCCTTGTAAATCACCTGGGCAGTCCTCGCCGGCGCAGCATCCCAGCTCCTCTGAAGCGGCATTGCCACCTGCGACTCAGACGCTGGCCTGGCCCGCGCTGGACCTGTTTGCTCGCAGCCGACCACGGCTTGCAAGCTCATCTGTTCCGCATTGCGTCGAGAACCCTGGCTGGGGTCATTGGCAGGGTGCGGATGCGTACCCCGGTGGCGGCGAAGACCGCGTTTGCTACTGCCGCGGGGATGACACCGATGGCAGGCTCGCCGGCTCCCCAGGCCGGCTGATCGGGGTGATCGATGAGAATGACGTCGATGGTGGGCACTTCGTTGAATCGCACGACCGAGTACTGCGGTGTCGGATTGAAGGAGCTCTCCTCCCATACGACGCTGGTCACGCCGCGATCGTTGAACTGCACCTCTTCCTTGAGTGCGCGACTGACGGCTTGGATGACATTGCCCTCGATCTGGTTGCGCAGGCCATCGGGGTTGATGATCAGGCCGCAGTCGTGCGCGACGACCACCCGCTGCACCGCGATTGTGCCGGTGGAGGCGTCGACACTCACCTCGGCGTATGCGGCGACGTAGGTGAACTGGACCTCGTATTGGTGGAACGCGATCCCCGCGCCGGTGCCATTGCTGCCGCGTGGCCTGGCCGTCCAGGTGTCGGCCAGTGCGTTCAGGACGCCGATCGCGCGTGGATCGTCGAGGGAGCGCAGCCGCAGTTGCAGCGGGTCCACGCTGCCGGCGGCGGCGAGTTCGTCGAGGAAGGACTCGTTGGCAAACGAGTTCGACAGGCCGCCGAGTGACCGCAGCGCGGTCGATCGCATGAAGCGGTACCGCAGCGGGGCGGCCGGAACACCGGAGGACGGGCCGGTGGTCTCGAAGCTGCGCACCATGTTTCCGACCAGGTGGTTGTTCGCGAAGTTGTAGATGACGGGAGCGTTGCGTCCGGCCGTGTCGTCCGGGTTGCCCGACAGGGTTGCTGGAAGCGAGCCGGTCAGCGTACCGGCGAGCAGCGTTCCGGCGTGGGTGCCGTCGGGGCGGCTGTTGTGGGTCGGCGAGGCCAGGAGGTGCTCCCAGGCCACCACCACGCCGTTGGTGATGCCGCCGCGCAGATCGTGGGTCATGGCCGGGCCGAGCGGCTCCCAGCCGTGTTCGTCCTGACGTCTCCACTGCACGCGGACCGGGTGGCCGACCGCCTGGGAGAGCAGCGCTGCATCGGCGGCGACGTCGTCAGCGCCATTATGCCCGTAGCAGCCGGCCGCTTCTTCGTAGATCACCTGTACCGCGTTGACCGGCACGCCGAGCAGGCTCGCCACCGCACCACGCAGGTTGTAGACGTCCTGGGTACCGGACCAGACCGTGACCTGGATCCCGGTGGAGCGGTCCGGTGTGGCGCGCACGTCGGCTACGCCGCACGACGCGCCCATCGCGGCGTGCATCTGAAACGGGGTGAAGTAGCTGGCCTCGACCGTGGCCGCGGCGGAGGCGAGGCCTTGCTGGACGTCACCGAGGTTGACCATCTCTACGGAGCTGAACTGGTTGGCCGGGTCGCGCAGCGCCTCCGGTAGCGATGTCTCGGCGACCAGCGGCTGACCGTCGTTCCAGGTCACGACTATTCCGGTGCTCGGAGCGGCGGCCTGGATGGCGGCCCACTCGGTCTGTGCCACCACGCCGACGAAGTTGCCTTGCTGCACCAGCTTGATGAACCCGGGTATCGCCTGCGCCCGGGTGACCGAAGCGGCGTCGATCGACGCCAGCGTGGCATTGCGCCCCGAGGGGCGGATCACCCGGCCGTGCAGCATGCCCGGCACCGAGACGTCGTGCACGTACTGGAATCGGGCCGTCACCTTGTCCGGCAGGTCCGCGCGCTGCACCGGCTGGCCCACCACCTCGTAGGTGTCGGGGGACGCCAGCGGGGCGTTCGGGTCGGCCACGAGCACGAGGTCGCTGCCCGCAAGCAGCTGCTGGTAGGTGACACGGTGGCCAGTTGCCATGTCACGGAAGACGCCGTCGCTTGCGACGAGCGCGCCCTTGCTGACCCCAAGACGCTGCGCAGCCATGCCGAGCAGTGCCTGGAACGCGGTCGCGGCGGCTGATCGCAGCTGCGGGCCGCCGGTCTGGACGGTCTTGCTGCCGGCCGTCGTGCCCTGGTTGGGCGTGACCTGGGTGTCCCCCTGCACGTATTCGACGCCCCGTCCATCGACGCGCAGCTCCTCGACGATGATCTGGGTCAGGGCCGTCTGGGTACCCGTGCCGAGTTCCACCTTGCCGCTGTGGATGGTGATGCCGGCCGGTGTCAGCACCAGCCAGGACAGCGAGTCGGCGTCGGACGTCTGGGCGATGCGGAACCCGTTGGGTGATGCCGCGCCTGCCCGCGCACCCTGCCGCTCCAGCACGCCGGGGACGAGGCTGAACCCGACGGCCAGCGAACCCACTCCGGTGAGAAACTTGCGTCGGGACAGTTCGTACGTAGTCATGAGAGCACCTCCGCGGCGGCGCTGCTGACCGCTCGGATCATCCGGGTATGGGCGCCACAGCGGCACAGATAGTTGAACGTGGACCCGGGTTCGGCACCGGACAGGAACGTCTTGATCTCCTCGTCGGACGGCACCGCCGTGTTGCCGGCAGCCTTGCGCTGTCGCAGCCAGCCCAGGGAGCCCATGATGATGCCGTTGATGCAGTAGGCGCACTGCGCCGCCTGCTGCTCGAGGAAGGTTCGCTGCAGCGGATGCAACGAGCCGTGCGCGTCGAGCCCGTCCAGGGTCTCTACCGCGGCGCCCTCGCGGACCTTGTTCAGCGGCGTCACGCACGAGCGGGTGATTTCCCCATCGACCAGCACGGTGCAGGCCCCGCACTGGGACACCCCGCAGCCGAACCTCGGACCGTGCTGGTCAAGCTGATCGCGCAACACATACAGCAAGTCCTCGGTGTCATCATCGACCCTGACTTTGCGGTTCTTTCCATTCAGGGCCAGTGTTCGGGTCAGTGGTGTCGGCATCGGAGGCTCCTTCCGCGGCGATTCCCCCCGATCGAGCAAGGTCTCGACGCAGTCACGTGATACAGCGTGGAAAGGTTCATTCACACCGTGTGTCGCGCGAGACCAGTAAGGGAGGCTCTTCCCGAACGGGACCCGCACTCCCACGAGGGAGGTGCGACGTCAGGCTCGGAGGGTTCTTGTGCTGTCCAGGAACGCGCTCGCGGCACACCTCGGGACACGATGTAGCGCCCGGCTAAGCGACGTCCGCGCCCAAGGATCCAATCCCGGCCGAACGGTGGTCAGTACCGAGTCGACGAAACCCTCGTGTTCAGTAGCTGGCCGGCGGAAGAGTTACCGTGACAGAGCACCTGAGGCTGTTACCCGGCGCGAGGTTGCACGAATTGAGCCTGCCGCGAGGGTTGTTGCCGGGTAATACGGGGCCAGCGAGCCGTCATCCGCGGTCCAATTCTGCGGCTGATCAAGCTGAGCGTATTGCCCATCCCGGTCGCGGGCACTGACCAGAGCGTGCTGCCGTTGGCGGGACACGGCGTGACTATGTGCCCCGGTGGGGCGTGCCCCTATCATCGGCCGGTCCTAGCTGCCGGTGGTAACGGTGATGCTGACCCTCAACGCGATCATCGCGATCGCGGTCGTAGCGGCGATCAGCCGTTGATTCGCATCATCGCGGCCGCCAACGGCGCGGTCGCGGCCAACCAGGCACGAGCTGCGCGCTCGACGGGTGCCCAACCTCCCGGGCTCGGCAACCCTGTGTCGGTCCGGTGTCGGCGCGAGCAGCGACAAGCTGACCGGAGGACCCGTCGCCAAACGGCCACGCCACGCCGCGGGGTGAACCGGCGGCGCCGTCGTTACGTGGTCCTGGTCGGAGGTCTGTGTGCAGGCGCCGCCATCGGCGCTGCCGGAGATTAGCGAAAAGAGACGCGAGGAGAGTCCGGCGAAGTAATTCATCAGCGCAACCCGAACGGCGTTCTACGGATCCGCAGAGAGCGCCATTCCGCGGCGACTTCTGATGGCGTTTACTCTAATGCCATTTGCAATCTGAGTGCGCACTAAACCCGTCGTTGGAGGCGTTGGTTGTCTTAGACACTTGCCTTTCGCGGGTAGGTTGACACGCAGGGTAAACATCTTTTGGGCCAGTAGTTAATTAGTTTTGCCAAACATCCTCAAGGGGTATTTCGAATTACCACCCCGATTTGGTACGCATTACGTGTCAACACACGACCGGGCAGACGGCCGGGCCCAGAATTGGACGCGATCAGCCGCCCCGGTCCAGCAGCACCCGAGCAGAGGGGTAGCCATGCGACGTAGTGCGAACAGCGTCCTCATCGTGCGCCGATTCGGATGGCGGGGGGTGATGTGCGGTGTGGCGGTCGCAGTCGCCCTCGGTGCCCAGGCTTCGGCAACCGCGAGTCCGCCACCGCCGCCTCCAGGCGCAGTGGTGATCAGTAGCAGCGGATCCGGCGCGGCCGATGTCGGCCGGGTACTGGTCGACGGCAACGGGTTCTCCCTGTACGACTTCACCGGTGACGGCCTCGCGCCGGTCACCGGCTGCCTGCCGACGAACGTCTCGCCGACCGGCACGGCGTGCACCGCTATATGGAAGCCCGTGTTGGCGACAGGCCCGCTGGTCGGAACCAACGGCGTGATCAGCTCACTGCTGGGCACGGCGGACCGTCCCGGAATCGGGACCCAGGTGACCTACGCCGGAGAGCCGCTGTACACCTTCGTGTTCGACCACGCCCCGGGACAGACCAAGGGCCAGGATGTCACGACTTTCCGTGGTGTCTGGCGCCTCGTGTCGGTGCACGGCGGACCTGCAGCCGACCGTGCCACGATCAACCTGCGACTCACCGCGAACGGCCCCGTCCTTGAGACGCCCGCGGCGACGAACACGCGGCCGGTGTACTGGCTGTCGGCCGATCCGCCGGGCATGACCAGTTGCACCGGCGGGTGCGCCGCGATCTGGCCGCCGGTACTCACCAACCACATGCCAGACGCCGGACCGGGGGTAGACCGGTCGGGCCTCGGCGTGCTGCCTCGTCCCGACGGCACCATGGAGGTGACCTACTTCGGCAGGCCGCTGTACATGTACGCCTTCGATATGACCGGCTCACCGTCCCCGTCCAGCACCCTCAACGGCGACAACCTCATCGACGCGCCGGCCTCCGGTGTCTGGGACACCCTCGCACCCACCGGATTGCCGGTTACCGGACCGATCACGGTCACCACTGAAACAGCAGGTACCTCGACCGTCCTGGCGACCCTCGGCAGCCCCGGCGGAGCTCGCACCGCCACGCTGTACAGCTTCGACAGCGACACCGCGACCGGCTCCGCCTGCACCGGCGCCTGCGCCATCGCCTGGCCGCCGCTGCTGACCAGCACCACCCCGGTCGCCGGAACGGGAATCAACGCCAGCCAGCTCGGAACCATCCAGCGGGCCGACGGCAGCTTCCA
>JBPYES010000432.1:0-16983 GCA_051984825.1 Jatrophihabitantaceae bacterium | reverse complement strand
GAGCTCCCCGGCGCGCAGTAGGTCCAGCGTGGCGGGCAACCGCTCGACCAGGGTGCGGGCCACGGCGAGGCGGTGTTCGGCGGTGCCGGGGGACAGCCGCAACGCGGCGCCGACTTGTTCGCGGGTGTAGTCGATCAGCTTGGTACCGGACCAGTCCAAGGCGCGCCCGTCCAGCGAGGCGAGGGCCTGTTGTTGGGCGGCCTGCACCAGCGCGATGTGCCGCTCGAAGGCGACGAGCAGATCAACCCGCCCGGCATCGGACAGCGTGTCGGGGTCGAGCAGCAACAGCGCATGGATGTCCTCACCACGCGGCAGCGAGGTGGCCAGTTCGGCGGCGACCACGTCGGGCGAAGTGAGCACGTCCACGTCCGTGACGGGCGGGATATGCTCGAACATGTGTACGAGTCCACTAGGAGCCGGCCGTGCCGTCTACCCTTATTTCATAAAGGGATTCGAGCGAATCAGGAAGCCGGCAGCGTAAAGCAAGAAGCAATCAGTTCGCCTCCGTCGCTGCCGTTCTAAAAGCGACCAAAAGCGGGACCGCAGCGACGATGACAGCGCAAGCCGGCGACGAGGAACGGAGTCCCTCCG
Organism: Jatrophihabitantaceae bacterium; assembly: GCA_051984825.1. Classification (GTDB taxonomy): domain Bacteria; phylum Actinomycetota; class Actinomycetes; order Mycobacteriales; family Jatrophihabitantaceae; genus DASXRA01. The sequence goes on along the minus strand of JBPYES010000432.1, from coordinate 16,392 downwards.
CCGCCGGCTGCGAACCGAAACGTCAGTGCATCGAACGGGCGCGCCGGGGCAGCAGCCAGCCGATGGCGAACGCGACTGCGATCAGCACGAGCGTGACGAGCAGTGTGTGCTCGGCCGCGACGAGGTGTCGCCCCGATGCGACGGCGTTGCCGTGCTCGAGTCGGAGCGCGCCGAAGAACATGGTCGCGAGGACCGCCACGCCGAGCGACGCACCGAGCTGCTGGAGCGACTCGAGCAAGCCTGATGCCGAACCCACCTCGTGATCGTCGATCTCGCCCATGATGATGCTGAACAGCGGGACGAAGATCATGCCCATTCCGAATCCGAATACGGCCATACCCGGAGCCAACACGCCGACGCCCACGCCACCGTCGACGGCCCGCAGCGAGAAGTACAGGACAGCTGTACCAACTGCCATGATCGCCAGGCCGGCGTGCAGGATCGGCCGGCCCACCGCCGTCGCTGCCCACGCACCGACACCCGAGCCGAGGAACGCGCCGACCGCAAGCGCCGCCGAGTACAGGCTCGCCTTCATCGGGCTGTAGCCAAGGCCGATCTGGAGGAACAGACCGGTCGTCAGGCCGAACCCCACCACCGTGCCGAAGAACACCAGCGTGAACACGACGCCCGAGACGTACGAGCGCTTGCGCAGCACGCTGAACTCGATCAGCGGGGTCTGCCCGGAACGAATGCGCCGACGCTGCTGCGCCGCGAACAGCGCCAGCATGGGGACGGAGGCGGCGAGCACGCCGAAGATCCAAGCCGGCCAGCCCATCGCCCGGCCGTCCACCAGCGGGAACACCAGCAGGAAGCTCGCCGCCGCGATCAGCACCGTGCCCGTGCCGTCCAGGCGCAGCCCGGCCCGCCGCTGCCCACCCGCCGGCAGCACCCGCGAACCGACGATCAGCGCGAAGATGCCGACTGGCACATTGATCAGGAACAGGGCGCGCCAGTCCGAGCCGAATACGTCAGCCTTGATCAGCAGGCCGGCCACAACCGGCCCGGCCACCGTCGAGAGCCCGATCACCGGCCCGAACGCGGCGAACGCCTTGCCCAGCTGCTCGGGCGGGAAGATGTCACGGATCAGCCCGAACGCCTGCGGGATGAGCGCCGCGGCCGACAGCCCCTGCAGGGCGCGCGCCGCGATCAGGGACTCGGGCGACCAGGCCGCCGCGCAGGCCACGGACGCGAGCACAAATCCGGAGAGGCCGATCAGGAGCATCCGCTTGCGGCCGAACATGTCGCCGAGCCGTCCGCCGGCCATGAGCCCGACCGCGATCGCCAGGGTGTACGCGGCCGCGATCCACTCGAGCGCGGACGTCGACATCGACAGGTCACGCCGGATCGAGGGCGCCGCGACATTGACGATCGTCGAGTCGAGGATGTTGAGGATCATGGCGGCCAGCACGACGGCGAATCCGGCCCAGATTCGCGGTCGCGCCTGCACCGACGGAACGGCCAGGGTGAGCGGCCGATCGAGAACGGCGGTCATCTCTTGCTCCTTGGTCGGGTGGATCGGTCACTCAAAAGGCTAGGCCGTCATTAGGAACGTTCCGTTCCTCATTCGGGACTATTCTCGAGGGCATGTCGGAGACCTCGGGACGCCTGCTGTCATTGCTCTCGCTGCTGCAGACCCCGCGCGAGTGGTCCGGGCCGGAGCTGGCCCACAGGCTCCAGGTCACCACGCGCACCGTCCGCAACGACGTGGAGCGGCTGCGCCAATTGGGCTACCCGGTCCTTGCCACCCGCGGCAAGGTCGGCGGCTACCGGCTTTCTGCCGGCTCGGCCATGCCGCCGCTGCTGCTCGACGACGAAGAGGCTGTCGCGATCGCGGTGAGCCTGCGCACTGCCACCGGCGGTGCAGTCGAAGGGCTGGAGGAGACCGCGCTGCGCGCGCTGACCAAGCTGCAGCAGGTGCTGCCCAAACGGCTGGGCCGCCGGGTCGACGCACTCCAGTCGCACACCGTGCGCGTGTCCGGGCGGCGGCGCGGCCCGGGCATCGAGGGACAACTGCTCGCGCTCGTCGCGGCGGCGGCCCGTGACCGGGAGATCATGCGCTTCCGGTACCGCCACCACTCCGGTTCGGCCACCGAGCGGCGGGTCGAGCCGTACCGGCTGGTGAACTGGGGCCGGCGGTGGTACCTCGTCGCGTTCGACGTCGAGCGCGACGACTGGCGGACCTTCCGGGTCGACCGCATGGACGACGTGCGCTCCGTGGGGCACCGGTTCGCATTACGGGAGTTGCCAGCCGAGGACATCGCCGGCTACGTCGCCGCGAAGACCCGCCAGGTGCAGCAGAAGGTGCGCGGCCGCGTGATCGTGCACCTTCCGGCCACCGATGTATCCGCACGGATGGGCGACTGGGCCGAGGGCAGCATCGAGCCGCTCGGCCCGGAGCGCTGCCTGATGCAGATCGCCGGCCGCTCCGTCGAGGACATCGCGTTCTGGCTGGGTGTCCTCGACGCCGATTTCGAGGTTGTCGATTCCCCCGAGCTCGCAGCCGCAGTGCGCCGGGTCGCCGACCGCTACGCTCGGGCAACGGTCTAAGCCATCCGGCTACTATCTCCGCCGTAGTAGTTTACGGCGACTAAAGGAGCAGTGCTTGAGCCATCACCTGAGCTGGCTCGAGGCTGGCGTGATCGGCGCCATGCAGGGGGTAACCGAACTGTTCCCCGTGTCCAGCCTCGGGCACAGCGTGCTGATACCGGCCTGGATCGGCGGATCCTGGGCGCAAGACCTCAACGTCAGCACCCCCGAGTCGCCGTACCTGGCGTTCATCGTCGGGCTGCACGTCGCCACCGCGCTGGCGCTGATCGTGTTCTTCTGGCGCGACTGGCTACGCATCATCGGCGGCCTCGTGACGAGCATCGTCCGCCGCGAGGTGCGCACCAAGGACCAGCGCCTGGCCTGGCTGCTCGTTCTCGCGACGATCCCGGTGGGCATCGTCGGAGTGCTCGGCGAGCACTGGTTCCGCACCACGCTCGCCAAGCCGCTGCCGACCGCGGTCTTCCTAACCATCAACGGGTTCATCCTGCTCGGCGCCGAGCAACTGCGGCGACGGGATCGCACCGTCGATTCGCACTACGTCGACGAACGGATCACCGGGCCGCAGTCAGATGCGCGACTGGCGGCACTCGGGGTCGCGCCGGCGACTCTGATCGGCTCGCTGCAGATCTTCGCGCTCGCGCCGGGTATCTCCCGGTCAGGCATCACGATGGTGGGCGGCCTGGTGCGAGGGCTCTCACGTGAGGACGCAGCGCGGTTCGCGTTCCTGCTCGCCACCCCGGTGATCCTCGCCGCGGGCGCTCTGAAGCTGGGCGATCTCGGCGGGCCGTTGGGTGCTGGCATCCGCGGCCAGGTGCTGTTCGGTTCGTTGCTGTCGGGCATCGCGGCGTATCTGTCGGTACGGTTCCTCACCCGCTACTTCCAGAACCGCTCGCTGCGCCCGTTCGGCGTGTACTGCATGATCTTCGGGCTCGCGAGCGTGATCCGCTTCGCCTGATCGGTTTCAACAAGAGACGGCGCCGGAATTGCTCCGGCGCCGTCTCTCACTAAATCCGCGGCGAATTACGACTGCACGGTCACCTGCACCGTGGCCGACGCGCCGCCGGACCCGGTCGCCGTGACCGTGACGGTGTGGCTGCCGTGCTGGGCGTAGGTGTGGTCGCTCACCACGCTGTACAGGCCGTTGACCGTCGTCGGCGTGGTAGCCGTACCGGACAGGATGCCCGGCGTGGTCGTGCCGTCGCCCCAGTCGATCGTGGCCGTGACCTTATCGGTGGAGTAGCCGGGTGCCGCCAGCGTGGCCAGCGTGCCGCTGACCTCGTTGTGCGAGACGTCCGGGCTGCCCGCGGCCAGGGCGAGTGCCCACGGCACCTCGGTCGACGGGTAGAAGTTCTGGCCGGCCGCCTGCCAGCGGGCGCCCTGGGCGGCAAGCCGCGTCAGGAAGTCCTGGTAGGCCGGGCTAGTCGTACCGGTGCGGTCGACCTTCGGCGACCAGCCCAGCTCCGCCAGCGCGGGCAGCCGCGGGAACACCATGTACTCGATGTTGCTGGAGTTCACGACGGTCTCAGCCCACATCGCGCCCTCGACGCCGATGACGTTCGCGTCGGTGACGCCGGTGACGTAGGTGCTCGGATCCCAGTTGTAGAACTGGTCGACGTCACAGCCGCCAGAGCCGCAGGCCCAGGTCAGTCCGAGCGTGGGCGGGGTGTTGCGCGCGTACTTCTGGTCGAGGTAGGCGTGGTTAGCCGGCGCCATGACGACCTTCATGTCCTTCGCCACTGCCTCGGTGCCGGTCTCGGTGCCGGGGTTGGAGCCGGACGCTGGGTTCCAGTACTCGGCGATCGAGCCGGCCTTCAACTGGGTGCCCGCACCGGCGATGTCCGCCCAGCCCATAACCGTCTTGCCGAGGCCGTTGACGATCCCGCCCTCCTTGTTGACCAGCGCCGCGTAGCGGTCCTGGCTCAACAAGGTGTTGGGCACCTCGTCACCGCCGATGTCGTAGTTCGGGCTCGACGACATCGCACTCAGCTGCGAGATGATCGCGTTGAGGATCGTCCAGGTGTTGTCGCTCTCCGGGCACAACGCGCTGTAGCCGACGTCGCCAGTGAAGTCCCACTGCGGCGGGTTGTGGGAGCTGCAGTTGATGTCCTGCGGGTGCCCGTTGAGCAGCGGGTTCGACGTGTCGTTGTACTCGGACATGATGATCGCGTTGTTGTGCCCAGGCGTGTCGACCTCGGGCATCAGCGTCATGAAGTGCGCGGCCGCGTAGGCAACGACGTCCTTGTACTGCGCCTGGGTCCAGAAGCCACCCGGGTCCATGGTGCGCCCGTTGGTGCCGACCGAGCCCTGGCCGCCGATCGTGGCGAGGTTCGGGAATCCGTTGATGACGATGCGGAATCCCTGATCGTCGCTAAGGTGCAGGTGGAACGTGTTGATCTTGTACGCCGCGGCCTGGTCGATCAGCCGCTTGACGGCGTCCGGCGACTCGTAGTGCCGGGCGATGTCCAGCATGACGCCGCGGTAGCTGTAACGCGGGTGGTCGGCGATCTGGACCACCGGCATCGTCCAGTCGACGCTCTGGGCCGACGAGCTGTTGATCCACGGCGGCAGCAACTGACGGATCGTCTGCACGCCGTCGTAGAGGCCGTGCGTCGTGGCCGCTTGCAGGCTGACGCTGCTCGTCGTGGTGGTGAGCTGGTATGCCTCACCAGTGGAGTCTGCTGTGCCGCCGAGGCGAAGCACGATGTCGCCGGCATTTCCGTTGCCGCCGACGACCTGCAGCCGGAAGCCGGTGGCCGGGCGCAGATACGCGGCCAGGTCGTTGGCGACCGGCACGGCATCGCGGCTGGCCGCGACGATGTGAGCACCGGCGCTGAGCCGGAATGCGCCCGAGCCAACGGTCATGGACGCGGGCTGCGGCACGAGTCGCGGTGGTGGCGCGCTGGCCTGATCCGGCTGCGCGTCACTCGGTCGGCCTGGTGCCGCGGATGCCGCCGCAGCCGCCGAGGCGACTACGACCAGGCCAACCGCTGCGGCAACCAGACCCTTGCGGGATAGTCGGGCAGTGAACAACGACATGGGGGCCTCTTTCCGCCTCGGCGGCCCCGCATAGCGGCCGACCGACGAGGCATGTGGTCTAGACCAATACCAAATGTGGTCTACACCACTTGGGAGTCTCGGGCAAGGCCCCGACAACAACTAGCGCGCCTGAGTCAGCCCGGAAGCGCCTGAGCCGCGCCGGCTCGGCGCAGTCGCTCGCGATCTGATGCGGGATCGTCATGGCATAGCATCCTGCTGGCCGCTACCGACAAAAAGCCCGGGAGAGCCATGAGCGACGAGCTCCGCCACGCGGTGCGCAACGTGCTGCCGTCTGTTCGAGACGACCTTGACGCGCTGATTCGCATCCCGTCGGTGAGCGCGGACCCGGTGGCGGCACCCGAGGTGCGGCGTTGCGCCGAGCTCACCGCGGCACTGCTGCAGCAGGCCGGGGCTGCCGACGTCGAGATCATCGACGATGTTCCCGGGTGCAAGCCGGCCGTGGTGGCTCACTACCCGGCGCCCGAGGGCATGCCCACGGTGCTGCTCTACGCGCACCACGACGTGCAACCACCGGGCGATTCCGCCGGCTGGAGCACTCCGCCGTTCGAGCCGGTCGAGCGTGACGGCCGGCTGTACGCACGCGGCTCGTCCGACGACAAGGCGGGGATTGCGGCGCACCTCGCGACGCTGCGCGCCTTCGGCGGCACCCCGCCCGTGGGCGTCACCGTGTTCGTCGAAGGCGAGGAGGAGATCGGATCGCCGCTGCTCGGCGAACTGCTGGCCAAGCACCGGGACAAGTTGGCGTCGGACGTGATCGTGCTCGCCGACGCAGACAACATCGAGATCGGCACGCCGTCGATCACCACCAGCCTGCGCGGGGTTGCCGCGTGCATCGTGGAGGTGCGGACGCTGCGCCACGGCGTCCATTCGGGGGCGTATGGTGGCGCGGCGCCGGACGCGTTGACAGCGCTGTGCCGACTGCTCGCGACGCTGCATGACGACGCCGGCGAGGTGGCCGTCGCAGGGCTCGTTACCGGACCGCAGCCGGCGTTCGACTACCCGGAGGACCGCTTCCGCGCCGAGGCGGGGATGCTCGACGGGGTGGCGCTGCTCGGAACCGGCAGCATCGCGGAACGCACCTGGGCCAAGCCGAGCGCCAGCGTTCTCGCCCTGGACGCCCCACCGGTCGCCGACGTGTCGAACACGCTCCTGCCGGCCGCCAGAGCGAAAGTCAGCGTGCGCATCGCGCCCGGCGACAACGCGGTCCGGGCTCGGGCCGCGTTGGCCAAGCACCTGCGCGAGCACGCGCCATGGGGCGTGCACCTCACGGTCACCGATTCGGATGTCGGCGACCCGTACGCGATCGACCCGAACGGTCCGGCCTTCGACGCCGCGCGCACTGCATATCGGGACGCTTATGGCCGCGCCGTCGTCGAAGTCGGTGCGGGCGGGACTATTCCCTTCGTCGCACAGTTCGCCGAAGCCTTCCCGGATGCGGCGATCCTCGTGGTGAGTGCAGGTGCCGATCCCGACTGCAGGGCCCACGGCACCGACGAGAGCCTGCACCTGGGTGAGTTCGAACGGGCCTGCGTGGGAAACACGCTGCTGCTGGCGGAGCTGGCCCGCCGCGGACCCGCTACAAAGAGCGCATGACGCAGACGACGCCGCAGTCGGAAAGCCAGTGGCTTGCTCCGGAAGAACTGGATGCCGCCCGGCAGCGGATGCCCATCCTGTACATCGATGCCATCCCGGTACGCGCCGACTCGCAGGGCGTGGTGACCTCGGTGGGGCTGCTGCTTCGGGCGACCGGGGAAGGCAAGATCACCCGTGCGCTGGTGTCCGGGCGGGTGCTGTACCACGAGCGGGTGCGTTCGGCGTTGCTGCGCCACCTGGAGAAAGACCTCGGCCCGCTGGCGTTGCCGCGCATCCCGACATCGCCCCAGCCGTTCACCATCGCCGAGTACTTCCCAACCCCAGGGGTGACGCAGTACCACGACCCGCGCCAGCACGCGGTGTCGCTTGCCTACGTCGTGGCCGTCGAAGGCGACTGCGAGCCGCAGCAGGATGCCCTGGAGCTCAACTGGTTCAGCCCCATCGAGGCCCGGCAGGAGAGCGTCCTCGCCGAGATGGGCGGCGGGCAGGGTGCCTTGCTGCTCCAGGGCCTGGCGCACGTCGGCGTCTAGACATCCTTCACGTAGCGGTGGCACGGCACGGGCATCGGGCCGTCGGCGGTGGCGGCCGGGTAGTCGAACAGGCCCTCGTCCGTCCAGCCGCTTCGCTCGTAGAACCGGCGGGCCCGCGCGTTCCCAGGGGCTACGGCGAGCCAGGCTCGGTCGTGCCCGTTCGCCGCCACGAGCCGTTCGGCCTCGTTCAACAGCGCCGTCGCGAGGCCGGTGCCACGGCGGTCGCCGGCGACGTACACCTGCTCCACCTCGTCGCCGACGACCATGATGAAGCCGGCCACCGCACCGTCGACCGTGGCGAGGACCGTGTCACCCACCCGCGCGGCGGCACGCTGATCGAACGACTCCCGGGTGCGGACCGCGACGAGTTCCTCAGCCACGTGGCCCAGGTGCCCGTCGCGCCAGCCGTCGTACCAGATTTGGGCGATGACGGGCGTGTCCTCAGCAGTTGCGGGGCGTAAGTCGGTCACGCAGCGAGGCTAGCCCCCGCGCCGGTCAGACCCGGATGACGCCGTCGCAGGCGTCCGGGTCGTCGAACCAGCGCCCGCCGGAGCCCAGATAGCGAAACTGCAGGTCCTGGCCGGACGCGACGGTGACCGTGACGCTGCGCGTGCCGTTGCTGCGGCGGACCAGTCGGTGCCGCCCCGGCGTCCAGTCGTTGAACGTCCCCACCGCAGAGACCGGGCCGTCGTGGATGCTGTCCGGCAGCACCAGCTGGACCTTCGTCTGGCTTGCGTCGGGGGTGGTGAGGATGCGAATGGCCATCTGGGTGTTGCCTCCTGCGGCGAGCGGTGGTGATACGGCGTCGACCGTATGCCGTGTGTCGGCTGAGAGCCGCGCGGCGCGACGGCTGGAAACCCAGTTTTAACCGAGGATTCTCATGCACCATGGCTAGGTGTTCGCGTCGCTCGCCCCCGCTCGGCGGCGGCTGCTGCTCGCGCTGCTCGCCGTTGCGGCTGCTGCGGCGGTCACGATCGGTTTGGTGGCCGCAACCTCGGGTGGGCACGCGCGAGCGATAATCGACCGAAACCGTCCCGGACCGGTACTGCTGGTGCCCGGCTACGGCGGATCGGAGACCGGCCTTGACGTGCTTGCCACGCGGCTGCGCGCCGCCGGCCGGACCGTCGACCTGGTGCATTTGCCCGACAACGCGCAGGGCGACCTCGGCGTGCAGGCGCGGGCGCTCGGCGCAGCGGCGCGCGCGGCGGCGCCCGGCGCCTCGTCGGTCGACATCGTGGGCTATTCGGCGGGCGGCGTCGTGGCCCGGTTGTGGGTGCGCGATTACGGCGGCGCGGCACTCGCCCGCCGGATCGTCACACTCGGCTCGCCGCAGCACGGCACCCAACTCGCGGCGCTGGGCGCACTCGTGCCGAGCGTTTGCCCGACCGCATGCCGGCAGCTCACTCCGGACAGCACGCTGCTCGCCGCGCTCAACGCCGGGGACGAGACACCCGCCGGGCCGACGTTCGTGTCGATCTGGTCCACCGACGACGAGGTCGTGCTGCCGCCCGACTCCGCCCGGCTGGCCGGCGCACTGAACATCACGGTGCAGAGCGTCTGCGCCGGTACACACGTCGAGCACGGGGACCTGCCGACGAACACCATCGTGGAGAGCATGGTTGCCCTCGAACTCGGGGCCGGTCCGCCCGTGCCCTTGTCGCCGACGGACTGCCGGCGCCTCAGCTCTTGATGTCCTTGGTGGTGAAGTTCGCCCAGGCGGCGCCGAGCAGCACCAGCACGTAGACGGCCTGCAGCGCCACGCCCCGCTCGACGTTGCGCCACAGGATCGGGTCCCGGAACAAGTCGATGAACGAGAGCCAGTACCGGGTCGGCAGGTACGGGATCAGCGCGCGAGCCGCACCCAGCGTCAGCAGCAACGAGGAGCCGATCAAGAACGCGAGTGCGCCGATGCTCGCCGAGAGCGGCGAGTCGGTCAGCGTCGAGAGGAACAGTGCCATGGCGGCGACGCTGAGCATCGAGAACGCGACGTAGCCGATCGTGATGACCGTCCGCCACACGATCTGCCCGGGTGTCAGTGAGCTGCCCGAAACGCTGGTCACCGCCGCCGCCAGCGCCGCCTGCGAGCTGTGCCCGAGCAGCAGCCTGCCCACGATGTAGCCGGTGCCCGAGACGATCACCACCGCGACCGCGACGAACGCGAACGTTGCGACGAGCTTGGCCACCAACAGCCGGGTCCGGCCCACGGGCCGGATCAGCAAATACCGGAGTGTGCCCTGCTGCGCCTCGCCCGCGACGGCGTCACCCGCGATCACAGCGACAGCGACGGGCAGGAATAGCGGCAACACGATGGCGAGCGCTGCGACCGCGAACAGCGAACCGTTCGCCAGCACCGCCGACAGGAACGCAGGCCCCTCCCCCGGCCGCGGCCCGACGTGGGTCACTGCGAGCAGGATCGCGACGATGGTCGGCAGCAGGTCCAGCAACGCGATCGTCAGCCAGGTGCGCGGACGCCGGAACAGCTTGCGTAGCTCGATCGCGATCATTGTCGGACCGCCGGTGCCCTCATCGCGCTGACTCCGGGCTCGTTACCTCGATGATGACGTCCTCGAGGGTGCGCCGCTCGGGAGCTAGCTCCGTCACGCGCACGCCCGCAGCGACCAGCCGGGCGTTGAGGCTGGCCGCATCGCTGCCGCGCACCACGAGCCGGTCACCGTCGCGCATCTCGAGGTGGCCGTCGAGCAGGGCAACCGCGCGGGCGGCGTCGGGCGTGCGGACGATGATGCGGCCGGTCGGGCGGCGCAAGGCGTCCAGCTCGTCCTGCAGCACGAGCCGGCCCCGATCGAGAACACCGACCCGGGTGCACATCTGTTCCACCTCGGCGAGCAGATGGCTGGACAGGAAGATCGTGGCGCCATCGTGGGAAAGGCGCAGGATCAGCTCGCGGATCTCGCGGATGCCCTGCGGATCGAGGCCGTTGGTCGGCTCGTCCAGCACGAGCAGCTCGGCCTCGGCGAGTAGCGCGGCGGCCAGACCCAGCCGTTGGCGCATGCCGAGCGAGTACGCCTTCACCGGGCGCCGGCCGACGTCGCCCAGCCCGACCGTCTCGAGCACGTTGTCGACGCGCGCATCTCGGGTGCGCCGTGACCGCCCCGGCGCCGAAGCGTCGTACAGCATGAGGTTGGCCTTACCGGACAGGTGCCCGTACGCGGCCGGCCCCTCGACGAGCGCGCCGATTCGCGGCAACACGCGGCGCCCCGCCTTGGGCATCGGCTGGCTGAGCACTTCGATCTCGCCGGACGTGGCCAGCACCAGCCCGAGCAGTAGCCGCACCGTGGTGGTCTTGCCTGAGCCGTTCGCGCCGAGGAACCCGTATATGTCGCCGGGCCGGACGTCCAAGTCGACTCCGTCGACCGCCAGTACGGAGCCGAACCGTTTCGTGAGCCCCCGCGTCGTGATCATGTTGGCGCCAGCTCGCTCGCTGCCCTGCTGAGCAATTCCGGCGTGACGGTTCCGGTGAGCAACCAGGACCCACCGGACACGTTGGCGTCCGTGAGCAGCATGTTGAGCGGTCCGACCGACAGGGTCAGGCCGTACTTGCCGGTGGTGGCCGAGTTCTCGAGCTGCCGGTACAGCGAGAACGCGACATCGTCCGGCAGCGGTACCGCAATCAGCTCGGTGACGCCCGAGCCATACACACCGATCGCCCCGAATGCGGGTAGCGCCGGATTGCGGGGCAGCCCGGCGAGCGACGGCGGCGGGGCGCCATCACCGAACTGGTTGATCTCAGCGGCGATGTCAGGGGCGTCGAGAGTCTGTATGTAGGCGGTTGCGGGCGGCACGAAGACGATGTCGGAACGGGGCGGCAGGCGCGTCGAGAAGTCGAGGAATCGGGTGCTCAATACCGTCGTGCCGGAGCCGTGCACGTCGACGCGCAGTGGCAGCCCGGTACGTGCGTCCGCCCACACGTCGACGTGGTCGATCGTGGAGCCAGGCTCGTGCTGGATCAGCCGTAATCCCGGAGCGTCGCGTCCGGCGATCCGCTTGGCCGGCAGCCGGTGCACCTGGCCGGCATTCGCCTCGCTGAGCAGCCGTCGCGCGAGGTCGGTCGGCAGCAGGTCGGCGGCGATGGGCAGACGTGCGTCGGGCGGGTGCACCCCGCTCGTCCAGGTGGCGCGGTTGCTCTCGTAATCCCAGGTCCAGGTCCCTGTCGGGCCGGCATGCACGTCAGACTCACCGGCGACCGTGATGGTGTCGACGCGCCAGTCAGCGGGGCCGCGGTACCAGGCCCGCAACTCGGTGGTCTCGCCGAACAGGTCGGCTACGTCCTTGAACGTCTGGGTCACCGGTAGCGCCAGCCCGCCGGTCGACTCGGCATATCCCTGGTACGGCGTATCCGCTGAGCCCCGGATACGGGCAAGCAGCTGGTCGGCCCCGACGTTGCTCTGGTGGATCGGCAACGCGCCGATCGCCGCGGGCAGGGCGGCGAGGACGGCAACACCGCCGACCACGACAGCCCACCGGCGGACGCTGAGCATCCTTCACGGTAACCCGACGCAGACGAGTCCTCCCCCGGCAAACCGGGGAAGGACTCGTCGCTTCGCCGCCGGCGCCCGCCGGGTCAGTCAGCCGGGCCGGTCGCGAGCGTGATCGTCGCCGTGTGCGACTGGCCGGACGAGTCGGTCCAGCCGAGGGTGATCCGGTCGCCGGGGTGGTGGCCGGCGATGGTCGTCGCAAGGGTCTGCGAGGACGACACGGACTGGCCGTCGATCGAGGTGATGACGTCGCCGGCTTGGAGGCCGGCCGAGTCCGCCGGCGTTCCGTTCGCCACGGACGAGACGACCGGGCCATTGCCGGAATCCTCCAGCGACACCCCGAGGAACGCCGGGTTGCCGATGTGGATCGTGCTCGAGGCCTGCCCCGACTCGATCTTGTCGGCGATGCTCAGCGCCTTGCTGATCGGGATGGCGTACGCGGTGGTCTGGCCGCCGCCGTAGCCGAAGTCGCTCGAGGCGGCGGTGTCCATGCCGACCACCTTGTCGTGTGAGTCGTAGAGGGGGCCACCCGAGTCACCGGCGACGACCGCTGCGTTGATCTCGATCATGCCGGTGAGCGTCTCGGCGTTGCTGCCGTTCTCGTTGCTCGCTGTCAGCGTCTGATTGAGCGCGACGACGCTGCCCTGCGCCGCACTCGGCGTACCGCCGACGCCACCCGCATTGCCGACCGCGGTGACAGCGTCGCCGACATTCACGTCAGACGCGTTGCCGATCTTCGCCGTCTGCAGCCCGGAGGCGCCCTGCAACTGCAGGACCGCGACGTCGTCGGATGGGTCGGTGCCGACGACCTTCGCGGTGTACGTGGATCCGGTGCTGACGACGGTGACCTTGATGCTGGTCGCGCCTTCGACCACGTGGTTGTTGGTCAGCACTTCGCCCGAGGAGGTGAGGATCATGCCGGTTCCGGCGGCCTCGGCTCCTTGGTACTGCAGCACCGTGTCGATGTCGACGACGCCCACTTGCTGCGCCGCGGTGGCGCTGCCGGCGGAGGTGTTCGCGGCCGACGCCGGGTTCGACGCCGACGCGCTGCCCCGCCCGGACACCACGCTGGTGCCGCTGACTGCGGCGCTTATGCCAAGCCCGACGGCCACGGCCGCCGCCGTCACACCGAGGCCCGCCGCGATCAGGGCCGCGCGGCGCGGCCGCCGGGGCGGTTCTGGCTGCTGCGGGTACGGGTACCAATACGGATTGGGCCACGTCGGCTGCTGGTACTCGCCCTCGGGTGGTGTCTCGTCCATCGATCTCAACTCCCACGGGTCGTGTCTCGAGATCCAGTGGGCGCCTTCGATGTAACCCGTGTCTGTGCGCACGTTGTGTACTACCTGAGCGTGGCCGCCGAACTACCGGATGATCTCGCGTGCGTGAGCGGCTGCGGCCAGAGCGTCCGGGTTGCCGGTGCGTTCGAATACCTCGATGGCGGTGTCGGCGAACTTGATCACGTGCTCGTCGCCGTGCGCGACGGCTTGCTCGACAACGTCGTGCGGGCTCGCCGGTACGGGCGTGCCCTCGTCGCGCGCGGTGGCGGGCGCGTAGCCCGAGGTGATCGCCGCGCTGGCCGCCCACACCGCGCCGAGGCTGGGCGCCCACATCTCATGCGGCAGCACCGGCAGCACGTGCAGCACCGCATTCGGCGCAGTCGCGGTGTGGACGAGCAGGACCGGGCTCCCGTAGCCGTGGCTCAGGTAACGCAGTGTGGCGGCGTCGATTAGTTCGACCAGCCGGGTGTGGGCGTCGGCGGCGTCCGCAACGCCGGAGAGCGCCGCGACCGACTCGGGCCAGCCGGCCAGTTCGCCGAGACGAGCAAGCCGCCCGGCGATGGGGCCGCTCTGGTCGGCGAGGTGCGGCACACCGGCGAGCGCGCGCCCGGGGTCGAGTTTGCCGCTCGGCGCCCGCACGCCGGGCACGGTGGTGGATCGTGCCGCCCAGTACCCGAGCGCGTAGGCGAGCTCTGCCACTGCGGCGTCCGACGTATCGCCGGAGCTCAGCGTGCGGACGGCGTGCCCGGTGCGGATTACCCCGTGCGTCGCCCCGGCAGCGATCCCGGGCAGCAGCCGCGGCCACCAGGTGAGGAGCACGTCCTGCCAGGGCTGCTCGCCGACCTGGCGTACGAGGTACCCCGTCCAGTCGCCGATGCGGGTGCCGTCGCCGAGAGCGCGCTGCCAGTTGGCATCGCTGATCGCTTCGCGCGGTCCGGGCAGCTCGTCGAGGCGGCGCACATACGCGTTGACCCAGCGCGGGACCTCGGCGGCGTGTCCGCGGCGGGAGAGCACCTCCGCGGCCATCGGCCCGTGGTTGGACAGGTTGCCGCCCCATTCCGGGCCGGTAGCGTGCAACCGCTCGTACGCTTCGTCCAGCGCGGTGATGCCCATTCCCGCAGCGTATTGCGTGTCAAGTTCGGACGAGCGAGTCCCGGCTCAGGTCGGAGAGGCTGCGATGGCCGGACAGCGCCATGGTCAGGTCGAGGTCGGCGAGCAGGCTGCGCAGCACGTGCCGCACGCCGTCCTGGCCGCCGAGTGCCAGGCCGTACGCGTAGGGCCGCCCGAGTAGCACCGCCCGCGCACCGAGCGCCAGCGCCTTGAGGACGTCCGCACCGGTACGAACGCCCGAGTCGAGCAGCACCGTCAGTCGGTCGCCGACCACGTCGGCGATGCCGGGCAGCACGTCCAGCGCCGCGACGGCGCCGTCGACCTGGCGCCCCCCGTGATTCGACACCACGATGCCGTCCATCCCGGCGTCCGCAGCACGGCGCGCGTCGTCCGGATGCAGGATGCCCTTCAGCACGATCGGGCCGTCCCAGTGCGACCGCAGGAACGGTAACCGGTCCCACGACTTGTCGGCGCCGATCGCGATTGGCAGCCAGCGCAGCACCGCGGACTGGAGATCGTCCTCGGGCGGCTTCTCCAGGCCGGCGCGGAACGCCGGGTCGGAGAAGTACACGGCCAGCCCCGTCCCGCGGATGAACGGCAGATAGGCCTGGTCGAGGTCGTGCGGGCGCCAGCCGAGCAGCCAGGTGTCGAGGGTGACCACCAGGGTGGTGAATCCGGCGGCCCGCGCCCGGCCGAGGATGCTCGCGCACACGTCGTCGTCGTTCGGCCAGTAGAGCTGGAACCAGCGCGGGCCGTTGCCGCTCGCCGCGGCAATGTCCTCGATCGAGTACGACGCCGCCGTCGACATGATCATCGGCACGCCGAGGTCGGCGGCCGCGCGGGCGGTGGCCAGTTCGCCCTCGGGATGAACGATCGACTGGACGCCGATCGGGGCCAGCAGCACGGGCGCCGGCATCGCGGTGCCCAGCACCGTGGTGGCGAGAGAGCGATTCGTCGCGTCCCGCAGCATCCGCGGCACCAGCCGCCACCGGTCGAACGCCGCGCGGTTGGCCCGGGCCGTGGCGCCCGAGCCTGCAGCCCCGGCCACGTACCAGAACGGGCCGGGCTCCATCGCCGCCCGCGCCGATTCCGCCAGCGCGGACGTGTCGGTGCTGAACGCCGGCCGCACGTCGGCCAAGCCCTGCAGGTAGATCTCGTTCGCATAGTTCGAGAGCGGCACGGTCATGGGCAGGCAGTCTGCCGGACTGTGCCGCACTCAGGGAGCCGGGTTCACTCTCGATGCAGCTCCGCGAGGACGGCCGCGAGCGGGCGATCACCGGCCGCCTCTTCGGGTGTGTGCTCCGCGAGGGGCGTCTCGGCGACCATCTCCCACACCCTGGCCATCGCGTCGAACAGTTCCGGCCGCGCGCCGGCCGCCGCCTGCGTCGCCGCGATCTCGCGCATCTCGCCAACCCACCGGGCCGACTTGCTGGCGGCCATCGCCAGTCGCCGGCCGGCCCAGTCCTCGATGCCGCGATGCACGTCGGCAAGATCGGCTAGCACGACATCGACGCAGTCGTGCGCCTGGGCGGTAAGCATCGCTTGCAGCAGCAGGCCCGTGAACCCCTTGTACACCGAGGCTGTACACATCTTCACGGCGGACGCCTGCCCGGGCCGGTCCCCCACCACGCGGGCGTCCAGGTCCGGTGCGTCGAGGTCGGCAATGCGCCGTGCGGACCGACCGGAGAGGTACACGATCGTGCGGGCGCCGTTTTTCGGCGGCGGCCCGCTAATCGCACCGTCGACCAGCTCGATGCCCGCCGGCGCCAGCACCTCAGTCGCGAT
>JBPYES010000431.1:0-4474 GCA_051984825.1 Jatrophihabitantaceae bacterium | reverse complement strand
GCGAGCGCATCGGCGAAGGAACGAACCACGGGAGCGGCCCAGAAATACTGATCCTCTACGTAGATCAGACTGCGCGCACGGGCGATCACCTTCTGGTATGCGCGCGCGATGCTGCGTTCGCCCCGTCCGGCGAACGGATACCCGAGCAGCCGGGCCGGATAGGTGCGCAGAACCTGCACCGTCGTCGTGCCGCACCGTTCCGGGTCCGGCAGTTGATCCGGCAGCGGGTCAGGGGTGTCGTCTTCACGGCGTCCGAGATCGATCAGCCGGTTGAGCGGGTTGCGGGTCAGCGCGGCATCATCCTCCCAGCGCTCCCGGAACGATGCCTCGAGGTCACCGACAGCAGGACCGCGCACCGCGAGCTGCACGTCGTGCCAGGGCGGACGGTCGCCGTACACGTCGGCCATGCCCTGGCGTTGCGGGTCGCCGGCGTGGGTGGCGTCGTCACGGCGGCTGTGACACAGGTCGATGCCGCCGACGAATGCGATGTCCAACTCGGGCCGCCCCGGATGCCGCAGCACGACGAGCTTCTGGTGGTGCGAGCCACCCGGTCGTACCCGCATGTCTCGCAGACATTCACCGCCCGCCGATTCGATCTCCTCACCGAGGTGGCGGTTCTCCTCCTCGCTGAACCCGAACCTGTCGAGATGGGAGCGCCAGATCAGCCCCTTCACGATCACGCCCCGTTGTGCGGCCGACCCCAGCACCCGCTCCACCTCCGTGCCGGGCCCATCGAGACGCTGGTCGGGATCGCCGCGCCAGTCGGTAAACATCACGACGTCGCCGGCGCGCATGTCCTCGATGCGACGCAGCAACTCCGCGAAGTACGCCGCGCCGTGAACCAGCGCGCGAACATCGTTACCTTCTGTCCAGGCGAATCCCCCGTGGCGTGAGTCGATCGCCGTGTGCGGGTTGCCCCGCTCGTCCCGCGTCAATAGCCAGTCCGTCGCATTCACGCCCGGATCTATACCCAAATCAGGCGTGGTTTTCGGTGTCCTCGTCGGGAACGCCGTGGGCCCGCAGGAGTTGCGCGACCTCGGCGCTTGGTGCGTGGTCGTCATCGGCAGAAAGGGCCATGCCATCGATGGCCGCGCCCGCAGCAAGCAGCGTCCGTACGGTGGCGATCCAGTCGGCGCCGGGGTTGTGCCTGGGCCGGTCGCTGCTGCCGATCTTGGCCCAGACCAGTGGGGTGGCGTCCCAGGTGGTGTCGCGGGCTTCGAGATCGGCACCGCGATCAAGTAGCAGTCGCGCCACTGCGTCGCTTCCGTTGTAGGCGGCGGCGTGCAGTGGCGTGCCCCCGTCGTCGCCGCCGCGGGCCTCGATCGGGAAGCCGAGGTCGACCATCACCCTGACCGCCGCGGCGTTTCCGATCTCGGCGGCGTGGTAGAGGGCTGCGTGGTCGTCGTCTGTGAGCTGGTCCGATTGCACCCGGCCCTCCTCCAGCTGCCGTTGCGCTGCGGGCTGATCGGCGTCCAGGCAGGCGGCAAGGAAGAGGTCGATCTCAGTGGCGCTGGGGCGCCCGCCGTAGCGGCGCAGCAACCGCACCAGATCGGACCGGCCGCGTCGGGTTGCCAGCTGCTCGAGCGTATGGCCGTCCGGGCCGGTCGTATTCGGGTCGGCGCCGGCCTCCAGCAGCAACCGGACGAGCTCGACGGGACAGTCGGCCCGGATTGCCGCGTACACGGGCGGCGCCGTGACGCCGTTGAGTTCTGCCGGCAGCTGCGTGTCCGGGCGCGCGCCGGATTGGAGCAGCAGCCGAACGCCCTCCGTGTCCCCGATGCTGATCGGAGCCGCGAGTGCGGTGGTCTCGGCGACGTTCGGGGCCCGTTCGAGCAGCAGGCGAAGGCTCTCATGGTCGTCGTCGCCGAAGCAGGCCAGGTACAGGTCATGGTCGTCGGGCACCGCGCCGCGATCGAGCAGTAGCCGCACGATCGGCGGGTTGGCAACGCCGGCCACGGCGCACCGAAGCGGCGTCCAGTGACCACCGACGGCCACGGTCGCGTCGGCGCCGGCATCCAGCAGCATTTCGGCGACGGCAGTCAGCCCAACGGACCGCGCCGGGTCGAGGCGATGCCAGCGCGAGCCACATACGGCGTGCAGCGGCGTCCACCCGGATTGAGGGTCGCGCCGGGTCGCAGCCGCCGGATCCCGGGCGAGGACGGCCCGCACCTGCGCCGCATCGCCGAGCACCAAGGCCGGCGCCAGCCCGGCGCGCGCGATCTCAGGGCGCGCGGTGAGCATCCGGAACGCCCTGCCTGTCCAGTCACGGATGCTGGCCTCGCAAAATGCGCGCACGAGCTCGGGCAAGGCAGCGGTCCGCGCCTGCACCTCCTCCTTGAGCCGTGCCCAGCTGGCGAACCCGTGCTCCCGGGCGATAACCAGCCGCGCGGAGGTCAACGTCACCTGGTCCGATACCGCCAGCATCCGATTTGCGGCGACGGGATCTCCGGAGCGGGCGGCCCGCAGGAGGTCTTTCGCCTGCCGGCGCAGCTGATCGAGATCGGATCGAGCAGGAAGACTAGACATGACGTCTCCTTCACCGGCCCGTGGCCCGCGTAACGAGGCCGAAGGAGATCGCCATCGTCGACTGCCTGTATATCGAGGTGGACTCAGTCCTACCCGCGGACCCGGAGGCGCCCTCACACACCCAGGGCCGAGCCTACCGGCGAAGCAGACACGCGCCACGCTGGGACGTCCAATGCAGGTTGCACCGCGGCAAGGCGGGTATACCCAATGCCGTGTGGCAGAACGTGACGAGTGGCGCGCGGTTGAACCGGCCTGACATGGTCGCCAAACCGCGGTGCGATGACAGGAGGCCACGTGGGCCCGGGCAGTGAACACACGCCGCCGCCCGCAGCTCCGCAGCCGACGACCCCGATGCTGTCCGATAGCCGCCGCAACGCCACTGAAGCGGTCACCTGGCCCGTCCGGGTGGCCGCAGCCTGGACCTGGCGGTTGCTGGTCCTGGTGGCTGCCGGCTACGTCGTCTTCCGGGTATCGACCCGGGTCGGGTTTGTGCTGCTGGCCATCATCATCGCGTTGTTCCTGACCGCGGTACTGCAGCCACTGCAGCGGCTCTATCAGCGCTTCATGCCGCGCCCGAAGTCCTTGTCGCCGCTGCTCGCACTGCTCACCGGCGTCGTTGTGCTCGGCGCGATCGGCTACTTCGTGGTATGGCAGATCACGACGCACGCCACCCAGTTGGGCAACGAGCTGTCCAACCTGGTGACGCGGACCAAGCACTGGCTGCAGACCGGGCCGGTGCACATGAACCCTGCAGACCTCGACAAGCTGACGAGCAGAATCACCGAGGCGATTACCGGACATCCCGGCCAACTGATCAGCGGTGCGATCACCACGGTGCGCACGGTCGCGGAAGCCTTCGCCGCCCTGCTGCTGATCCTCCTGATCACGTTCTATCTGCTACGCGACGGCCCGATCGTGTGGGGCTGGATCGTCCGCTTGTTTCCCCGTTCGGTGCACGCCCGGATCGACTACGCGGGCCGGGCCGGTTGGGGCGCATTCGGCGGTTACATGCGCGGACAGCTGCTGATCGCGCTGATCCACGGCGTCTCCATCACGATCGTGTTGCTCATCCTGCACGTGACGCTTGCCGCTCCGTTGGGCGTGTTGATCTTCCTCGGCTCATTCATTCCACTGGTCGGTCTCACCATCACCGGCGCGATCGCGGTGGGATTCGCATTGCTGGAACACGGCTGGGTCACCGCCCTGGTGGTGGCGGTGGCAATCGTGGTCCTTGTGCAGATTGAGGGCCACCTGCTGCAGCCGGTCATCCAGAGCCGCACCGTGCATCTACATCCCCTAGCCGTGGTCCTATCCGTTGTCACCGGAACTACGCTCGCCGGCATCCCGGGAGCGTTGATCGCGGTGCCGCTCGTGTCGTTCGTGAACACCAGCGTGCGAGCGTTGCGAGCCGGCCGTGAGCAGTCAGAGCCGCCCGCGGAAGGAACTCCGCCGCCAGGCGCACAGGACGACAAGGCGCCCTAGCGCCGGGCGATTCAGGCGAGCGGGTACGCCTGCAGCTCGTAGATCGAGTAGCCGTACTGCGTCGCGCGCGCCACACCCTGCATCCGCAGGTACTGCACGCCGGATGCGTCCACCCACTCGGTCTCGGTGCCACCGAGGCTGCCGGTCACCGTCCGCGCCGTGGTCCAGGTCGTGCCGTCCGTCGACGTCTCGAGCCGGTAGCTCGTGGCGTGCGCGGCCTCCCAGGAGATGACGATCTTGCCGAGGCTCTCCGGCTGCGCGAATTTCACCTGCAGCCACTCGCCGTCGGTGTAGTTCGACGACCAGCGGGTGCTGGCGTCGCCGTCGATCGCGTGGTCTGGGGTGAACTGCGGCAGGTTCTGCTCGACGCTGGACGCGGTCGCTGTCCCGCCCTGTGCGGCGGCGGCGACATTGGTCGATGACACCGCCGGATGCACGACGAACTCAACCTGCTCGGTGAGCGCAG
>JBPYES010000430.1:0-2950 GCA_051984825.1 Jatrophihabitantaceae bacterium | reverse complement strand
CCCGGCTCGCCGCACTCGCGGACGCGGTGGCCACGCTGCATGTCCACAAGGTCCCGGTGCTGCCGGAGTCCGTGTTCGGCGAGCTGCCATCCGGCACCCACGTGCTGATCATGACCCACGATCACGCTGAGGACGCGGCGCTGTGCGACGCGGCTCTGCGGGAGCGCGACCTGGGGTCGATCGGTCTGATCGGCTCCTCGGGCAAGTGGGCGCGCTTCCGGCGCAGGCTCGCCGAAGAGGGGGGCCACGACGCTCAGACGATCGCCCGGATCAGGACGCCGATCGGATTGCCCGACATCAGCGGCAAGGAGCCCGCGACGATCGCGGTCGGCGTCGCCGCGGATCTGCTGCGGACTTTCGAGCGCGAGGCCGAACCTGAGCGCGAGCCGGAGCTCGAGCTTGAGCACGAGGGCGATGGCGCGCGGTCGTGACGATCCATCGCGCTCAGGTCCTCGAAGCACCTGAGGACCCATTTCGTGGCGGCGCCCTGCGCGCCGAGGCCGACGCCGGGATCCTCGTCAGTGCCGACGGCCGGATCACCGACCGCGGTCCATTCGCCGAGGTGCGAGCCCGACACCCGTCCGAGCCCGTATCCGAGCTGACCGACGGCCTGCTGCTGCCGGGCTTCGTCGACGCCCACGTGCACTTTCCCCAGGCGCGGATCATCGGCGAGCTCGGCATGCCGCTGCTCGATTGGCTGGAGCGCTCCGCGCTCCCCGAGGAGGCGCGTATGGCCGACCTCGGCTATGCACAGCAGATCGCGGCCGAGTTCGTGTGCGGGCTCGCCGATTCCGGCACGACGACCGCGCTCGTATTCGGCGCTCACTTCGCGCCGGCGGTCGACGCGCTGTTCACCGCCGCGTCGGCGCGCGGCCTGCGGGTCACCAGTGGCCTGGTGGTGGGAGACCGGCTGCTGCGTCCGGAGCTGCACACCACCCCGCAGCGTGCGTACGACGAGGGGCTGGCGCTCGCCAACCGCTGGCACGGAACGGGACGCAATCGTTATGCGGTGATCCCGCGCTTCGCGCTGTCCTGCACCGATGACCTGCTCGCCTCGTGCGCAGCGCTCCACGAGGCGGTCCCCGGCAGCTGGTTCACGTCGCATGTCAACGAAAACACGACCGAGATCGCCACCGTTCGCGACCTGTTCGACTGCAGCTATGTCGACAGCTATGACCGGCACGGCCTGATCGGGTCGCGGACCGTGCTGGCGCACAACGTCCATCCGACCGACGCGGAGCTGGAGCGTCTGGCGGCGGGCCGCGCCGCCGTCGCCCACTGCCCCACGAGCAACGCCGCGCTCGGAAGCGGGCTGTTCCCGTTGGACCGCCACCTCGCCCATCGCGTGCCGGTGGCACTCGGCAGCGACGTCGGCGCCGGCACCGGCTACTCCCTGTTCAAGGAGGGGCTACAGGCGTACTTCATGCAGCGCCTGCGTGGTGCCGACGGCGTGCCATTGACCTCGACCCATCTGCTCTACCTGGCCACCACGGCCGGCGCGGCGGCGCTCGGACTCGGAGAGGAGATCGGCGACCTCAGCGCGGGCAAGCGGTTCGACGCGCTCTGGCTGCGCCCGCCGCCGGGCAGTCCGCTGGACGTCGGGTTGCGCCACGCCGACGGTCCGGAGGAGGCGCTCGCGCGGGCGTTCGCGCTGGGCGTCAGCTCCGATGTGGCAGGCGTCTGGGTGGACGGCGTGCGGATCAAACCGCACCGTATGGGTTGAGAACCAACTTACCGTGATACGGAACCTTGATATCGTTAGGTGGACACGTGACCGATAGTCGCACACGGGGCCCACGGAGGGCGGGAACGGACACGGATGGCTCATCCGATGGTCAGTCGCACGGCGGAGTGCAGTCTCTCGCTCGCGCGTTCGCGATCCTCGAGGCCATGGCGGACGCCGGCGGCGAGATCGGGCTATCGCAGCTCGCCACCCAGGCGCAACTGCCGCCGGCCACCATCCACCGTCTCGTCCGCACGCTCGTCGACCTCGGCTATGTGCGTCAGGAACCGTCGCGGCAGTACTCGCTCGGCCCTCGGCTGATGCGCCTGGTCGACACGAGCACCAAGCGACTCGAGACGCTGGCTCACCCGTACATGTCCGACGTCGTCAATGCGCTCGGCGAGTCAGTAAATCTGGCCGTGCTCGACGGCGAGGAGATCGTGTACGTGGCTCAGGTCCAGCCCTCGCAGAACTTCATGCGGATGTTCACCGAGGTCGGTCGGCGGGTCAAGCCGCACGCAACCGCCGTCGGCAAGGCGATCCTCGCCAACAAGCCCGAGGACGAGGTGCGGGAGCTGCTCAAGCGCACCGGGATGCCGCGACGCACAGAGCAAACGCTCACGACACCCAAGCAACTGTTCGCCGATCTAGAGTTGGTGCGCGAGCGGGGATACGCGCTCGACGACGGCGAGCAGGAACTGGGCGTGCGTTGCGTCGGGCTCGCCGTGCCGGGCGCCCCCCGGCCAGTGGCGCTGTCGATGTCCGGTCCGTTGACGCGGATGTCCGACGACGTCATCGCCAAGGCGACGCCGATCCTCCGCAAGGCTGCCGAGAACATCGGCGCCGCGCTCGCCGGTCCGGCGCCCCTGAGCGCCGTCGAAACCGCACGCGCCGGCTGACCCGGCCGGTCCCGCCTCGCGCCTGAGGGCTCCTGCTGAGCGCGGGCACTGCCCGTGTGCGCGTCGGCGCGCCTGGGCCCGCGACTCGCGGTCTGATGAGCGAAAGCCGCTTGACAGCAGTGCGCGGTCCCAGTACCTTGTCTGCCACGCGGAAATGAAAGTCCGCTAGACGGAAGTCCGAGACGGACATCGGTCGTTCCGGGCACCGAACACTGCTGACGGAGGAGAACTCCAAATGTCGTCACAACAGACGCTGACGCGGCCTGACACCGCCGCGCCGCCCACCGGCACACATCCGGTGGACCAGGTCCCCCCGCTACACAAGCTG
>JBPYES010000429.1:0-6038 GCA_051984825.1 Jatrophihabitantaceae bacterium | reverse complement strand
GCGAGCACTCCCTGGACCTCGGGTCATTCAGCCTGGGTGATGGACTCGGCGCTCGAAGGCCATATCCTCCCTCCGGTTCCCCAGGGGGTGTGCGATGGTCACTCCGAGTACACCGGACGTCGAACCCGGTGCAGCGCCATACGACAGCGACGCTGTCGCTGCTGTAGGCACCGCCGACGAACGTGCACCGTCCGAAGTGGCGACGGCCGGAGTGGCACCGGCCGAGGTCGAGATCGCCGAGACTGTGGCGCCTGCGGGGCCGGTCGACGAACTGCCGAAGCCGCGCCGGTTGCTCTACGTCACGTTTCCAGGCCTCTGGGGCGCGTTGATCGCGTCCTGCCTGTCCTTCACGCCGTCGCTGCTGCCGCGTAGCGGGATAATCCAAGGACTCATCTGGGGGATCAGCGCAGCGATCGGATACGGGATCGGAGTGCTCGGCGCGTCGATCTGGCGTGCGTTCGCTGACCGCGGCCCGCGGCGCCCAGGCCGCCGCGCGTGGCTCGTGTTCGGATATGGGGGCGGTGCGCTGTTCGCCGTGTCCTTTGGGCTCGGTCAGTATTGGCAGTCCCTGCTGCGTGACCTCATGGGTGTTACCGAGTACAACATCGCCCTGGTCGTTGCGTCCCCGCTGATCGCGGCGCTCATCTTCAGCATGTTGATCGCGATCGCGCGTGGCATCCGCGGTATCTACCGCTGGCTGGCGAAGTTGCTGTCTCGGTGGGTCGGTCCGCGGGGTGCGCGTGCGACCGCGTGGGTCGCGGCAGCCGGCCTCACCTACCTCGTGATCAGCGGCCTGCTGCTCAACGGCCTGGTGGCCCTCGTCAACCAGACCTTCTCCGTGCGGAACGGGTATACCCCGGCGGGCATACACCAGCCAACAAGCAGCCTTCGGTCCGGCGGTCCGGAATCACTTGTGTCGTGGAAGTCGCTGGGACGCGAAGGGCGCAAGTTCGTCGCAACGGGGCCGTCCGCCGCCGATATCCAGTCGTTCACACACCGACCTGCGGCTAACCCGATCCGCGCCTACGCCGGGCTGGAATCGGCCCCCACCAGCGAGGCCCGGGCTGCGCTTGCCGTTTCGGACCTCGAGCGCGCCGGCGGATTCAAGCGCAAGAACCTGCTCGTCGTCACGACCACCGGCAGTGGCTGGATCGATCCGGCGTCGGCCGACACCTTCGAGTACCTCAGCGATGGCGACTCGGCGATCGTCTCGATGCAGTACTCCTACCTGCCGTCATGGCTGTCGTATCTGGTCGACCAGAGGAAGGCGCGCGAGGCGGGTCGTGACCTGTTCGACGTGGTATACGGCAAGTGGTCGAAGCTCCCGCTGGACGCGCGCCCGAACTTGTACGTCGGCGGTGAGAGCCTTGGGTCGTTCGGTGCCGAGTCGGCATTCAGCGGCGCGTACGACCTGAGCAACCGAACGGCCGGCGCGTTGTTCGTCGGTCCGCCGAACTTCAACACCCTGTTCCGGGAGTTCAGCGACCACCGTGACGCCGGCAGCCTTGAGTCGCTGCCTGTCTACCAGAATGGAAGCATCGTCCGATTCACGAACGATCCACGCGTTGACATTCCGCCGACCGGCCAAGCCTGGGATGGCTCGCGGGTGCTCTACATGATGCATCCATCCGACCCGATCGTCTGGTGGAACTGGAATCTAGGCCTGGCGATGCCTGATTGGACGAGCGAAACACCCGGCAGTGACGTCCTCAAACAGACCATCTGGATCCCGCTCCTGACGTTCTGGCAGATCACCGGTGATCTGCCGTTCGCCACCGGCGTGCCCGCCGGGCACGGCCACAGCTACAAGAGCGAATACGTCGACGGGTGGAATGTGGTCATGCGGGCCGATCTCACGCAGGATCAGTTGGCGTCTTTGCGCGAGATAATTTCTGCGGTCCAGCAGTAAATGCCACCGCAACCGCCACGGGTTGCGCGCGGGTCTGACCCGGTCAGAGCTCGTCGTTGTCTGGTCGAGACCGTGTGCGTGCTCGCGGTGTTCAATCTCGCTCGAGCATTGGGACTGTTGGGACCGGCTTTGGTCGCGGACGCCATTCTGTTCGCAGCTATGGCGCTGATCGCGTGGTCGGAAAGGCTGTCCTTGACCGACCTGGGGCTGCGCCGAGACGCGCTGTCCACAGGTTTGGTGTGGGGCCTCGGCGCGTTCGGAGTGGTGTTCCTGGTGCTCCTGCTGGGTGCCGTTATCCCGGCGACGAACGGCTTCCTGCACGACTCACGCGCCGCCATTTCCGGTGGCCGAATGTTCTACGACGTGTTCGTATTGATTCTGCTAGGCACCGTGATCCCGGAAGAATTCGCCTTCCGCGGCGTACTGCTAGGCACCGCTCTGCAGGTCTTCAGGAGGTGGGGCGCAATTGTGCTCAGCTCGGCCCTGTTCGGGCTGTGGCACATCGCGCCTACGTTGCACACCATGTCGGACAACCAGACGGTGCGGCACACGCCGGCGGCGATCGTGGTGCTCGGCGCGATCGCTGCAACGTTCGTCGCAGGCGTGATCTTCGGCTGGTTGCGGCTGCGCTCCGGCAGTCTGGTTGCGCCAGCTATTGCACACTTCGCGACGAACGGGCTCGCCCTTACGTTCGCGTGGTTTGCCATCCACTGACCCGCCCGATTGCGTCGCCCGTTGCAGTAGCCCGGGCTTACGGACCAAGCCGGCGAGCCGCGCGCGAACTAGTCAGCCCTCAACGCTTCCTGCAGCTCACTGGCGATTTCGTCGGTGGTGGCATGCACGGTGCGCTTCACGACCTTGGAGGCCTTGGTCAGCGCCCTATCCAGCCCCTGTTCGATGGTCGGCTCGCCTACCACGATGAGGCCCGCCTGGTCAGCGGTGAGGTGCTCAGCCGCCTCGTAAAGCTCCTTGCGGGGCAAGGTCCCGCCCCCGAACAGCTCAGGGATGGCACGGAAGAACGAGCTATCCACTCGATGGACGATGCGCGGCTTGTGCTGGTAGTTCGCCCTGTCGATCACGGCGGCGTCGAACCGCCCGATCAGCTCGTCCTCATGCATCGACTCGATGTTGTTCATGTCCGCCAGCGCTGCTTCGACAGTCTCGTACGCTGCGGCGTAAACGATCATCGCTTCTTTCTCAGCCATGGCGCCCGCCCCCGTGTCGACGTAACGGATGATGGGTTGACGCTAGCCCGCCGTCGCGAGCGTGTGCTAGCCCAGATCGCCAGTCACGTTCGGAAAATGCCGCGAGGTGCGCGCGACTCTGCCGAGGATCGAGGCGCTGCGGGTGATCGCTAGCCTGGCGATATGCCACGGCTGATCTTGATCAATGGAGCGCCGGGCACTGGCAAGTCGACGATCGCCCACCGGCTGGCACAAGACAGACCACTCGACTTGGCGCTTGATCTCGACGTGCTCAAGCACTCGCTAGGCCAGTGGGATGCGGACATGACCGCGGCCGGATACCACGCCCGGCTCCTCGCACTCGCCGTCATAGCAAGGCAACTCGACTCTGGTCACGACGTATACGTAGGACAGTTCCTCGCCAAGACCGAGTTCATCGATCAGCTCCAGGGCGCCGCCCAGCGCCACAACGCGACGTTCGTTGAAGTCATCCTCACCGCTGATGCGGTCACACTGCAGCGCCGTCTCGCTCAGCGGGCGCTGCGCCCCGAGCGGTCGGAACATCTCATCAATGCCTCCATCGTCTCGGCTGACGATGTCCCGACACTGGTGCACGCTATCGACCAGGTGGCGAGGCTGCGTCCGTCGGCGACACTGGTAGACGCATCCGGCGAGCTCGACGAAACGGTTGACCGGGTGCGGCGCGTCCTCGCCGTCGACCGCTGACGGAGCAGGCATGGAGCACCGCGCCGCCCTTGGGCGGCAGGGCCTGGCCGTTACCTTCGTCTAAACAGCTCGGCCGGCACCATCACTCGGCATGCTGTATGCGTGACTAGCCGGCCCGACGCACGAGAGCTGGACGCGTTCATCGCAGACATTCCGTTCTTTGCCTCGCTGGATGAGATCACCCGACGTCAGTTGGCCGAGCAGCTTGAACCGATGCACGTAGCTGCAGGTGATGTGGTCGTTGCCGAAGGCAGTACGGGTGACGGCCTCTATGTGGTAGTCAGCGGACGTCTTCGGGTTTCGGTTGCCGCGAGCGGGCGCGAGCGGGTCCTTCGTGACCTGGCCCGCGGGGCGATCGTCGGAGAGATCGCGCTGGTCAGCGACCGGCCCCGGTCGGCAACGGTTCGCGCCGTCCGAGACAGCGATCTGTTGCTGCTGCGGGTCTCGTCATTCAAGATGCTGATCCAGCAGAACCCGGCGGTGCTGGGCCCGATTGCCCGGTTGCTTGTCGACCGGCTGCTCACGGTGGACCGGCCGCAGTCTCAGTTCAGCGGCTGCCGGGCCATCGCGGTGGTCGCCGCCGGCAGGGACGCGAGTGCGGCGGCCATGGTCGCGGAACGTCTGTCTGCCCAGCTGGCACGTGCGGGGACGGTGTTCCGCGTGGACGCAGACGTCGTCGCGGGGCATCTGGGCCGCGGGGCAGCCCAGCGAGGCCCGGCTCATCCAGGCCGGGCGGAACTTACCGGGTGGCTGCACGCGGTGGAACGAAGCAACGATTGGGTGGTCTATCAGCCTGATGCAGCCGACACGGTGTGGAGCCGGTTGTGCTTGAGCCACTCCGACGTGGTGCTGCTGACGGCCGCGGCCTTCGCAGCGGCTGGCTCGTCAGCCCCACCCTCGGCTCGGGTCAGGTTTGGACTTCAAAGGCGGGGTAGGGCTCATCGATACCGGCTACCGGCACGCCGTCGAAGCCCTCGCGAAATCAGGGCTGCCCCGCCGGTTTGCCATCTGAGTGGTGCGGCGCGGTCGGTAAGGCGGTGACCCGGTGCCGCACTACCGTTCTGCGCCCCGGGCCGCTATGCGCTGGGCGAGCATCCGGCACAGGTTGAACAGCAGGATGGCTGCAGCCGGGGAGTGCGACTCCATGACACCGCGCACGGAAGGCTCATTGAGGGTCAGCACGCGCGCGCCGACTGGGCCTGCGATCACGTCGATGGTCCGAGGGCTGCGCAGGAAGAATGCAACGTCCCCGACTGCCTCGCCGATCGCGGCGTCTGCCAGGTGCCTGCGGTCGGCCCAGTACTGCAGTTCGCCGCCCAGCAGCACGTACATGGTGCGTGTCACCTGCCCGTGGCGGATCAGGTGGTCATCGGGGGCCACATCGATGATGTGGCTGTGGACGAGAATCTCCGCAAGCTGGTCGTCGTCAAGGCCCTCGAACACGCGCAGCGCCTGATCTGGGCGCTCGCTGCCGACCTCCGCCGGCCAGTCGTAGGTTCGGGCCTGCTCGATCGATCGGACCGGTGGCTTCGGCGGCAGGATGCCGACGGCGCAGCGCGCCACCTCCGACGTAGGCTCCGCCGGATCGAACACAGTGCCCAGCAGCGGTGAACCGACCTGCCGCAGATAGTCCCCATCTCCCACGATCATCACTAGCGGGACCATCAGGGCCATGTGCGGGTCGTTGTAGGTGGGGCGGTAGACGCGGAATCCCAGCCGCATGTACAGGTTGAGCAGATGCGGCTGGCAGTCGCAAAACGCGAGCTCGACTCCGCGCGCGGCGCCGATGCGCGTAGCCGCCGCGATCAGCTGAAATGGCAATGCGGTCCCTCGGTAGGCCGCGCGGACAATGAATCGGGTGGACACCACCATCGCTTCGCCGGGCACCACCGGAAAGAACGCGTCCATTCCGTAGGTGGCCTGAAACTCATCGGAAAACGGCCCGTCGGCCCCAAACGTCAGCCGCAAGGTACCCAGCGGCTCCCCGCCGGCAGACGCGATCAGCAGCTGAGATTGCTCATGATGGGCGTCGGTAAGGCGGTGCGCCACATGATCAGCTACCGGAGCGAACATGTTCATCTCCGCCACGTAGGTGTCATAGCGCAGCCGGAAAACCTGTTCGCGCTCCTCCTCGCTCTGCGCGACCTTAATGACGACCTGAGCCGCTGCAGCGCCGCTGCTCACAACCCGTGCTCCTGGCTTGCGCGAACGATGCCGGG
>JBPYES010000428.1:0-5783 GCA_051984825.1 Jatrophihabitantaceae bacterium | reverse complement strand
CCAGCGCGATCGCGCAGCTGGCCGCCCAGCCGTCGGCGAAATCCTGGTCGCGGCCGTGGTAGTGCAGGTGCCATGGCTCGCCGTCATGGCGCTCGAGGTAGGGCGTCGGCCGCAGTTCGTCGAGCAGCGCGTTGACGCTCCGCGCAGCCGCGTCGATGTCGCCGCGACCGGCCTGCTCGAATACGACCCGCAGCCGACCTGCAGCAGCGACCAGCTTGCGGGTCTGCGCGCCGTCCATGTGTCCGCGGGCGCGCAGCCCGGTGGTGAGCGCCTGCGCCAGTTCGGCATCCGCCGGCAGCGGGTACGGACGTCCGCGCCGGCTACCCGCAGTCGCGGTGTTGACGAGCTCCGCACTCACCGCGACGACCGCATCTGTGTGACTGTTAAAGTTCACTTGACCAGTCATGCCTTCCTGCGTAGCGTCCGTAACTGTCAAAGCTAGTTACAACAGTAACGGAGGACGCGATGCCGACAGTCCAGCAGGCCCGGCAGTGGCTCGACCGCTGGGACCGCCAGCAGGAGTTCTACCTGACCGACCGCGAGGAGCGCTTCGCTGTCATCGCGGACGTCGTGGAGACGGCCTGTGGCGCCGAGCCGTTGGTCGTCGACCTGGGCGTAGGCCCGGGCTCACTGGCGATACGGCTGCTTGACCGGCTGCCCGGCGCTCGCGTGGTCGGCATCGACGCCGACCCACTGCTGCTCGGCCTCGCCCGCAGTGCGTACAGCGGTCGGCGTGGGCTGCGCCTGGTCGACCACGACCTGCGCATGCCCGGCTGGCTCGACGCGTTGCACCTCGACCGCGCGCCGGACGCGTTCGTCAGCACCACGGCACTGCACTGGCTCACCCGCGACGAGCTTGCCGGCCTGTACGCGGCATGCGCTCGCGCACTGCCGCCGGGTGGCGTGCTCGTCAACGGCGATCACCTGCACGACGGGGAGGCGCGTCCCGGGCTGGACTCGCTCACCCGCGCGGTGCGGGAGCGGCGCGCGGCGCGCGTCGGCAGCGCGGGCGACGAGGACTGGCAGGCGTGGTGGGACGCCGTCCGCCAGGCGCCGGAGTTGGCAGACCTCGCCGCGATGCGAGGACCGCACGGCGTCGAACACGACGTGGCTGCCGCCGCCTGTTTCGACGACCACGTCGCGGCACTGCGCCGTGCCGGCTTCGCAGAGGCCGGCACCGTCTGGCAGCACGGCGACGACCGGGTGCTGGTCGCCGTCCGCTGACCTCGCGCGGCGCCGGTCCTACGCTGCCTACGCTGCCTGGTCGCCTGTCTCGTCCCGCTCGGAGCGGGTGCGCGCTATCGCGACTTCGCGTTCGTACTCGTCGGCCAGGACGTCGATCAGGTCGTCGCGGCCGCGGCGCACGAGCCAGTTCACCTGCGCCACGTAGTAGTCGTTCAGGGCACGGAGGATGTCGGTGTCCATGCCTCGACGATTCACGCGTGGGATGTACGGACTGTTTCGACGCCGTGGCATGGAGGCAACGCTGGCGCGTATCTGTTGGTGATCTGTACGCGTTACCCTGCCGCCGTGAAGGCATTACGACGGCTGACGGTGCGGGCCACGTTCCCCGCCGAACTGGCCAAGCTGGCGACCATCGTGAACAACTTGCGCTGGTCGTGGCATCCGGACTCGATCGACCTGCTCGAGTCGGTCGATCCGGACCTGTGGCAGGCCTGCGGTGCCGACCCGGGACGGATGCTCGGCGAGGTCAGCGCTAATCGGCTGTCGATGCTCGCCCGTGATCGCAGGTTCCTGCGTCGCCTCGGGGACGTCTACGACGACCTGACCGAGTACCTCGAGCAGCCCCGGTGGTACCAGGCGCAGCGCGCCGAGAACCGCGACCTGCCCGAGTGCATCGCCTACTTCTCGCCGGAGTTCGGCATCACGGAGGTGCTGCCGCAGTACTCCGGCGGCCTGGGCATTCTCGCCGGCGACCACCTCAAGGCGGCCAGCGATCTCGGCGTCCCGATCATCGGCATCGGGCTGCTCTACCGTGCCGGATACTTCAGCCAGTCGCTGTCCCGCGACGGCTGGCAGCTCGAGCGGTATCCCCCGCTGGACCCGCAAGGTCTGCCCCTCAAGGCGCTGCAGCACCCGGACGACACACCGGTGCGCATCGGCCTGTCACTGCCCGAGAACCGCACGCTCCACGCGCAGGTATGGGTGGCGCAGGTGGGCCGGGTGCCGCTGCTGCTGCTCGACAGCGACATCGAGGAGAACGACGCCGCTGCCCGCCAGGTCACTGACCGGCTCTACGGGGGCAACGCTGAGCATCGCCTGGAGCAGGAGCTGCTACTCGGCATCGGCGGGGTGCGAGCGCTACGGGCGTACTGCGAGACGACAGGAGCGCCGGCGCCTCAGGTGTTCCACATGAACGAGGGCCACGCGGGATGCCTTGGAATCGAGCGAATCCGTGAGCTCGTCGAGGGCGCCGGGCTGACGTTCGACGAGGCGCTGCAGGCAGTGCGCGCCAGCACGGTGTTTACCACCCACACCCCCGTGCCTGCGGGCATCGACCGTTTCAGCCGCCAGATCGTCGCGCTGCACCTGGGCGGGATGCCCGGGGTCCCCGTCGAGCGGATCCTGGAGCTCGGTGCCGAGAACGACCCGCACGTGTTCAACATGGCGCACATGGGGCTGCGCCTGGGGCAGCGCGCGAACGGCGTGTCCAGGCTGCACGGCTCCGTCAGCCGCGAGATGTTCGCGCCGTTGTGGCCCGGCTTCGACCCTGTCGAGGTGCCGATCACCTCGGTCACTAACGGGGTGCACGGCCCGACCTGGATGGCCCGCGAGATTCTCGAGATCGCGGAGCGCGAGGTGGGCGCGGCCGCCCTGGAACAGGGCGCCGGGTGGGAGGCCATCGACAAGGTCAGCGACGACGAGATCTGGGCGGTGCGCCGCACGCTGCGGGAGCGGCTGGTCGGCGAGATCCGCAAGCGGCTGCGCGCGTCCAGCCTGCAACGGGGCATGGCGGAGGCGGAGGTCGGCTGGACGTCGTCGGCGTTCGACCCGGACGTGCTCACGATCGGGTTCGCCCGGCGCGTGCCGTCCTACAAGCGGCTGACGCTGATGATCAACGATCCGGACCGGCTGCGCAGCCTGCTGCTGCATCCCGAGCGTCCGGTGCAGGTCGTCATCGCCGGCAAGAGCCACCCAGCTGACGACGGGGGCAAGCAGCTCATCGCGCAGATGGTGAAGTTCGCCGACGACCCCGCGGTGCGGCACCGCATCACATTCCTGCCTGACTACGACATCGGCATGGCGCACTACCTGTATTGGGGAGTCGACGTCTGGCTGAACAACCCGCTGCGCCCGCTGGAGGCGTGCGGAACGTCCGGAATGAAGGCTGCCCTGAACGGTGCGCTGAACCTGTCGATCCGCGACGGCTGGTGGGACGAGTGGTACGACGGTGAGAACGGCTGGGCGATCCCGTCCGCCGACGGCGTGGCTGACCCCGAGCGCCGCGACGTCGTCGAAGCGCGTGCGTTGTACGACATGATCGATCATCAGGTGGCGCCGCGGTTCTACGACCGCGACAGCGGCGGCATCCCGGGGCGGTGGGTGCAGATGGTGCGGCACACCCTCAAGACCCTCGGCCCGAAGGTAATGGCCACCCGGATGGTGCGCGACTACGTGCACGAGCTGTACGCGCCGGCAGCGGCGTCTGCGGCCCGGCTCAGCAAGTCCGACTACCAGGGCGCGAAGACGTTGGCGCACTGGCGCTCGAACGTCCTCGCCGCATGGCCCGGGGTGAAGGTGCTGCATGTCGAGTCGCATGTCGAGGGCGACCCGCAGCTCGGCGGCCAGTTGCATCTGCGCGCCGAGGTGGCACTCAACGGCCTGCCCACCGCGGACGTGGACGTCGAGGCGGTGTACGGCTCGGTCGACGCCGAGGACCGGCTCACCGATGTCAGCACGCTGTCGCTCGTGGAGGTGGAGAACGGCGACGGGCCGCCGCGTTTCGAGGGGGACGTTCCGCTCGAGCGCACCGGCTCGTTCGGCTACACGGTGCGGGTGCTGCCGTGCAACGAGTTGCTCAGCACTCCGTCCGAACTCGGAGTCGTAGCAAGCGCATAGCTCTCCCGCCTACGTTTTAGGCATGGATCGCATCGCCCGATCGTGGGCCATGTTCAAGGCGTCGCTGCGAGTGCTCAGCACTCGGAAGGAATTGGCGCTATTTCCCGTGTTGTCCGGCATCGCGACTCTGATCGCGGCGGCCGGCTTCGTCGCGCCCGCACTGCTCGCATCCCGGCACTCGATCGACGCCGGCACCGGGCTGCGACCGGTGAGCTATGTGCTGCTTTTCCTGGGCTACCTGGCTCTGGCCTACATTGCGATTTTCTTCCAGGCGGCGCTGATATCGCAGGCGGACATCGCGCTGCGTGGCGGCGACCCGTCGGTGGCAGGCGGCATCGAGGCCGCACGGCGCAAGGCGGGGGCGATCCTGCCCTGGGCACTGCTGTCGGCGACCGTGTCACTCGTGCTGCGGTCGCTCGAAGATCGCGCCGGCATGGTCGGGCGGTTCGCGATAGGCCTGGTCGGTATGGCCTGGACGCTGGTTACCTACCTGGTGGTGCCGATCCTGGTGCTCGAGAACGTCACCGTCGGCGCGGCGATTCGTGGCTCCTCTGCGCTCTTCAAGCGGACCTGGGGTGAGAACGTCGTCGGCAACGCCGGAGTGGGCCTGGTGAGCTTCCTGGCCGCACTGCCCGGTGCCGCTGTTTTCGCGATCGGCGCGTCGTCCGGCGGAGCGGCCGGAGCCGGGCTGATGGTGCTGGGCGGGGCGTGGCTGGTGCTCGTCGCCGTGGTGTCGACCGCACTCTCCGGCATCTATCAGACCGCGTTGTACCGGTACGCGGCGTCCGGCTCGGTGGCGCCTGCGTTCGTGGACGCCAACCTGGGGCAAGCGTTCCCGCAGCGGGGTGCCCGCTCTAGCTGGTAAAGCCCGTGATCAGTTCGGCGAGCCGTTGCGGCTGATCGAGTGGCACGAAGGCGCGTGCGTTGTCGATCCACTCCAGCCGCGCGTTCGGGAACTCGGCGGCCAGCCGCTCCGCGTAGCGCGGCTTGAAGAACGTGTCGTCGCGTCCCCATGCGATCAAGGCCGGCTTGTCGAACGTGCCGAGCTTCGTCGCCGCTTCCTCCGTGTACCGCTTCGAGATGCCGCGCAACTCCTTGAGCAGGTCGCGCCGCACCGCGGGATCGGTTCGGGCCGGCGCCACCCAGTCGCCCGTGAGTGCCGGGTCGATACGGCTGTTCGCCAGGGCGCCGAACGCCATCGGCAGGCCACGCATCGGCGCCCAGCGCATTCCGGCGAGCACCAGCCACATGGCGCCCGGGACGCGGGCCGCGACCTGTAACGGCCGGAACATCGCCGGCAGGAAATTCTCGTACGCGTCGCAGTTGGTGAGGACGAGGCGGCCGATCCGCTCCGGATGCCGCGTCACGACCAGCTGCGCGATGGCGCCGCCGGTGTCGTTGGCGACCAGCGTCACGTCGTCGAGGTCGAGCGCCGCCAGCGAATCGGCGACCAGCTGGGCCAGCCCGGGGGGAGTGAGGTCCGCGTCTCCGGCGAGCGCTGTCTTGTGTGAGCCCAGTGGCCAGTCCGGAACGATCAGCCGCCGGCCGTCCAGATACGGCAGCACGCCGTCCCACAGCCTGCCGTCGACAAGCAATCCGTGGATGAACACGATGGGCGCCCCGGTTCCAGGGCGTTCGCGGTAGCGGATGGTGCCTTGCGGCACGCGGATCTCGTCCACCCGCTCAATCTAGGGTGCGGGCCG
>JBPYES010000427.1:0-28139 GCA_051984825.1 Jatrophihabitantaceae bacterium | reverse complement strand
GGTGTTGTCGGCGTTGCGGAGAAGCGTGGCACCGGCGCGGCGACGCTCGCCCCCGCCACCTCGACGTACGCGGCGCGGGCGATGTTGTGCGGATGCCCCGGCGCCTCGGCCAGCGTGAGTACCGGCGCCACGCAGGCGTCCCTCGGCGCGAAGATCTCGGCCCACTCGTCGCGGGTCTTCGTGGCGAACCTGTCGGCGAGCAGAGCGGTGAGCGCAGGCCAGTCGTCCCTGTCGTACGGGGCCCCGATCGCGTCGGGGTTCAGGCCGAGCATCTCGACGAGGACGCGCCAGAACTTCTCCTCCAATGCGCCGACCGCCACGTAACGTCCGTCCGCACAGGCGTAGCAGCGGTAGTTCGGCGCGCCGCCGTCGAGCATGTTCGCAGCACGGGCGTCTTGCCAGTCGCCGGCCGCGAACAGGGCGCGGGTCATCGTGGCGAGGTATCCGGCGCCCTCGGTCATCGCGGCGTCGACAACCTGGCCTTCCCCGGTTTCCCGCGCGTGCGTAAGGGCGGCCAGCACGCCGACAGCCAGGACCATGGCGCCGCCGCCGAAGTCCGCCACGTAGTTGATCGGGGGAGTGGGCGGACCGTCCGCGGGGCCGATGCCGGACAGTAGCCCGGATACGGCGAGATACGTGATGTCGTGCCCGGCGGTCGTCGCCAGCGGCCCGTACTGCCCCCATCCCGTCATTCGGCCGTACACCAACCGCGGGTTGCGCGCCAACATCGCGTCCGGGCCAATGCCCAGCCGCTCGGCGACACCTGGCCGGAATCCCTCGATCAGCGCGTCCGAACGCTCGGCAAGGCGCAACACCACCTCGGCTGCGCCGGGATTCCGCAGGTCCAGTGCGATCGAACGCCGGCCCCGACCTACAGCAGTGCTCCCGATGTCGAGCGGCTCGGCCTGCAGCCGGTCGACCCGGACGACGTCCGCGCCCAGGTCGCCAAGCAGCATGCCCAGGAACGGCACCGGACCGACGGCCGGCAACTCGATCACCCGTACGCCGTCGAGGGGGCCGGCCATCAGACGTTTCCTTCCGTGATGCTCAGAAGGTCTCGCCGTTGTCGGCCTTCTTGCGCAGCAGCGGACTGGGCCGGAAGCGCTCGCCGTATCGATCGGCCAACTGCTCGGCGCGTGCGCAGAAAGCAGCGACGCCGTAGCCGTTGATGTACTGCAGCACGCCACCCGTCCACGGCGGGAAGCCGATGCCCATGATGGAGCCGATGTTCGCGTCCGCCACCGTAGTGAGGACGTTCTCCTCCAGGCAGCGCACCGACTCGATCGCCTCGGCGAACAGCAGCCGCTCGTGCAACTCCTGCAGATCGACGGCAGCGGGCTCACCGCGCACCGGGAACTCGGTCGCCAGGCCCGGCCACAGCGCCACGCGCTTGCCGTCCTCATAGTCGAAGAAGCCCGCACCGCGCAGACGCCCCGGCCGGCCCAGCTCGATCATCCGGTCGACGACCGCTTCTCCGGGATGTGCCTGGTAGGCCTCGCCGAGCGCGGATCGTGTCTCGTTGCGGATCTTGGCGATGAGCTCCATATTCAGCTCATCGGTGAGCTGCAGTGCGCCTACCGGGTATCCGGCCTGGGTCGTGGCCTGCTCGATCGTCGCCGGATGTACGCCCTCACCGAGCATCGCCAGCGCCTCGTTGACGAATGTGCCGATCACGCGGCTGGTGAAGAATCCACGGCTGTCGTTGACGACGATCGGCGTCTTCTTGATCTGCGCCGCGAAGTCCAGCGCCCGGGCCAGCGCTTCGTCAGACGTCTGCTCACCGCGGATGATCTCCAGCAGCGGCATCTTGTCGACGGGCGAGAAGAAGTGCAGCCCGATGAAGTCCTTCTTGCGCCGGACGCCCTCGGCGAGGGCGGTGATCGGCAGCGTGGACGTGTTCGAGCCGAGCAGTGCGTCAGCGGCCACGATCGGCTCGATCTCGCCGAACACCCGATGCTTCAGCGCGGCGTTCTCGAACACGGCCTCGACCACAATGTCGCAGCCGGCAAGGTCGGCGTTGTCGGCGCTCGGCGTGATCCGCGCCAGCGCTTCGTCGCGCTGCGCCTCGGTGATCTTGCCCCGCGACACTGCGTTGTCGAGCAGTCTGCGTGAGTAGTCCTTGCCCCGTTCCGCGGCTTCGATCGAGACGTCCTTGAGGACGACGTCGATGCCGTTTCGCGCTGACACGTAAGCGATTCCCGCGCCCATCATGCCGGCGCCGAGCACTGCGACGCGTGACGCGGAACGCCTCGGGTATCCCTCGGGGCGCGAGCCACCGGCGTTGATCGAGTTCAGGTCGAACCAGAACGCCTTGATCATGTTCTTGGCGACCTGCCCGCGGGCAAGGTCGACAAAGTAGCGGCCCTCTATGCGTAGCGCGGTGTCGACGTCGACCTGGCTGCCCTCGACGGCCGCACACATGATGTGATGCGGTGCCGGCATGGGCGCGCCCTTTAGCTGCTTGCGGAGGTTGGCCGGGAAGGCCGGCAGCACGGCCGCGAACTTGGGGCTGGAGGGGGTGCCGCCGGGGATCTTGTAGCCCGGCTCGTCGTAGGGCTGACGTGGCTCGGGATTGGCCCGAATCCACTGACGTGCCTTGGCGTGCAGGTCCTCCTGGGTGGCGGCCAGCTCGTCGACGACACCGATCTCGACGGCCTCGGCCGGCTTGACCCGCTGGCCCTGGAGCAGCAGCTTCATCAGCGCGTCAGCGATGCCGAGCAGCCGGACCGTGCGCACGATGCCGCCGGCGCCAGGCAGCAGCCCGAGCGTGACTTCGGGAAAACCGAACTGCGCTTTCGGGCTGTCCAACGCGATGCGGTGGTGGCAGGCAAGCGCGATCTCGAAGCCCCCGCCGAGCGCAGTGCCGTTCAGCGCGGCGACAACAGGCTTGCCCAACGTCTCGAGCGTGCGGAAGTCGGACTTGAGCTGCTCGTCGCCGGCGCGGAACTCGGCGACGTTCTCGTCGGTGACCTGGCTCAGCACGCGCAGATCACCACCCGCGAAGAACGTGTCCTTCGCGGATGTGACGATCACGCCGGCGATGGAGTCCTTCTCGGCGACCAGCCGCGCGACCGTCGTGGCGAACGCGCGCTGGAACTGCGCGTTCATCGTGTTGGCGCGCTGAGTCGGGTCGTCCATCGTCAACGTGACGATGCCGTCGGCGTCCCGGTCCCAAGTGATCATTGCTGGCCCTTGCTCTTCGCGCGAGCGCTCATCGCGCGATTCGCT
Organism: Jatrophihabitantaceae bacterium; assembly: GCA_051984825.1. GTDB lineage: Bacteria > Actinomycetota > Actinomycetes > Mycobacteriales > Jatrophihabitantaceae > DASXRA01. The sequence continues at coordinate 24,911 of JBPYES010000427.1, read as the reverse complement.
GCGCTTCTCGGCCCGTTCGGCCCTGCGATGCTCGCTCATCAGTCACGCTCCACGATCGTCGCCACACCCATGCCGCCGCCGACGCACAAAGTCGCGAGGCCGCGTCGCAGGTCACGTCGCTCCAACTCGTCAATCAGAGTGCCGAGAATCATCGCGCCGGTCGCGCCGAGTGGGTGGCCCAGCGCTATCGCCCCGCCGTTGACGTTCACCTTCTCGTGCGGCACATCCATGTCGCGGAGGAACTTCAGCACCACTGCGCCGAAGGCCTCGTTCACCTCCCACAGGTCGATGTCGTCCGCGGAGAGTCCCGCCCGAGCCAGTGCCTTGCGCGCCGAGGGCGCCGGGCCGGTCAGCATGATCGTCGGTTCCTGCGCGACTACGCCGGTGGCCACGATGCGCGCTCGAGGCGTCAGCCCGTTGTCGCGGCCGGCCTGCTCGCTGCCGATGATCGTCAGCGCGGCGCCGTCGACGATGCCCGACGAGTTGCCGGCGGTGTGCACGTGGTTGATCTTCTCGACCCAGTGGTACCTCTGCTGGGCCACCGCGTCGAACCCACCCATCTCGCCGATGCGCGCGAACGACGGCTTGAGCGCCGCCAGCCCTTCGGGAGTGGTGTTCGGGCGCGGGAACTCGTCATGATCCAGCACGACCAGCCCGTTGCGATCGAGCACCGGGATCACGGAACGAACGAAGGCACCGTCCGCGAGAGCCTTGCCGGCGCGCGTCTGCGACTCTGCGGCGAACACGTCGACGTCTTCGCGGCTGAAGCCCTCAAGCGTCGCGATCAGGTCAGCACTGATGCCCTGCGGGACGAAGCTTGTCGCGTATGCCGTCTCCGGATCCATCGCCCAGGCACCACCATCGGAGGCCATCGGCACCCGCGACATCGACTCGACGCCGCCCGCTAACAACAGGTCCTCCCACCCGGAACGTACTTTCGCCGCCGCGGTGTTCACCGCCTCGAGCCCTGAGGCGCAGAAGCGGTTGAGCTGGAAACCCGGCCCGGACCGTTCCAGGCCCGCGAGCAGCGCCGCGGTGCGGGCGATGTCCGCGCCCTGATCGCCGACCGGCGTGACGACGCCGAGGATGATGTCCTCGATGCGGCCGGGATCCAGGTCAGCGTTACGGCGGCGCAGCTCGTCGATCAGGCCGACAAGTAGGGAGATCGGCTTCGACTCGTGCAGCGAGCCGTTCTGCTTGCCCTTGCCGCGAGGGGTTCGGATGGCGTCGTAGACGAATGCTTCCGTGGTCATATAAGCCGTCCTCGGGAGAGCCGCTTTTTGCTGACAGTATCACTGGCACAGTAATGCCGATAATATTGTGACCGTGCCCACCGCTGTCGAGGAACTGACCGTCGACGAGCTGGCCGCGCGTACCGGCATGACGGTGCGCACGGTCCGGTTCTACGCGGCCGAAGGGTTGCTGCCGGCACCCGAACGGCGAGGCCGGGTCGCCTACTACGGCGTTCAGCACCGCATGCGGCTAGAGCTGATCCGCGAGTTGCAGGAGCACGGCTACACGCTGGCCGCGATCGAACGGGTACTTGATCGCATCCCGCTCGACGCCTCGGCTGCGGACTTCGCCATGCAGGCGGCGCTGCTGGCGCCATGGACACCCGAGCGCTCCGAGGAGCTTGACCGAGACGGCCTCGAACGTCGAGCGGGACGCCGCCTCGGCCGCGACGAACTGGACCTGCTCCTCGCGCTCGGCATCGTCGAGCGCACCGGCCGGGGCCGTTTCCGCACCACGCCGTCCACCCTCGGGATGGGCGTCTCCATGCTCGAGCTGCCGGTGCCGGCCGCCGTGCTTCGCGATGCGGCGGCGGTGATCCACGAGCACGCGGCAGCGGTCGCCGAGGGCTTGACGGAGGTGTTCCGCCAGGGCGTGTGGGAGCCGTTCCGCCGTGGCGAGACCGGCGACCGCGAACAGCTCGCCGCCCTCATGCTGCGGCTCCGGCCGCTCGTCGTGCAGGGACTGGTGAGCGCGTTCGGGCACGCCGCCGACCGTGCTGTTCGCCGCGCCATTGCCGAGTGACGCACCCGGCTCCAGCCGTCTGGAACGAGGTGTGTGCGCAAAGTATGTGGGATGCCCTTGACCTGTCGAGGTCTGTGTGATTCAGTTCGAGCCTGTGTGAACTGTGTCTCACCGCGCAGAGCTAACTGCTAACTCAACAGAATCGCACAGTGCGCCTCGAGGAGAACCAGGTGAAAAGAGTGATCCGTGCCCTGGCCGCGACGGCACTTGCCGTCCCGCTCATCGCCGTCGCAGTTAACGCGCCCCCGGCCGCGGCCGAGGACAACGGCGTCGGGCGCACCCCGCTCATGGGCTGGAGCACCTGGAGCTTCGTCCGGTCCCACCCCACTGCTGCCAAGGTTGAGGCGCAGGCCGACGCGATGAAGGCCAGCGGCCTGTCCGACGTCGGGTTCCACAACGTCAACCTCGACGACTTCTGGTACGTGTGCCCCGGAAGCCAAGGCCCAGCCGTCGACCAGTTCGGCCGCTGGGTGATCGACACAAGCAAGTTCCCCGACGTCGGGTCGGAGAACGGCATCCAGGCGGTGGCCGACCACGTGCACGGCCTGGGGCTGAAGTTCGGGCTGTACGTCACGCCGGGCATCTCGCGTCAGGCCGTCGCCCAGAACAGCGCGATCGAAGGCACGCCGTACCACGCCGACGACATTGCAACCACTGCAGGCGAGAACAACTACAACTGCGGCGGCATGGTCGGCATCGACTACAGCAAGCCCGGTGCGCAGGAATTCATCAACTCCTGGGCGAGCCAGTTCGCCTCGTGGGGCGTCGACTACGTCAAGCTCGACGGCGTCGGATCGTTCGACATCCCGGACGTACAGGCCTGGTCCAGCGCGTTGCGCAACACCGGCCGGCCGATCCACCTGGAGCTCTCCAACAGCCTCAACATCAACTTCGCCTCGACGTGGTCACAGCTGGCCAACGGCTGGCGCACCGGCGGCGACGTCGAGTGCTACTGCGGTTCGGACGCCAACGGCGACCCGTACCCGCTGACCGACTGGAGCAGCGTCTCGGGGCGGTTCAACCAGGCCGCGGCGTGGGCTCCGTACGGCGCTCCTGGTGGGTTCAACGACTACGACTCGATCGAGGTCGGCAACGGCGCCCGCGACGGACTGACGCCAGATGAGCGCAAGACGCAGATGAGCCTGTGGGCGCTGGCCGCGTCGACGTACATCCTGGGCACGGACCTGACCAACCTCGACCCCACGGACCTGACGCTGCTCAAGAACGCCGACGTGCTCGCGGTGGACCAGGACGGGATCGACGCGTCGCGCATCTACAACGCCAACGGCCAGCAGATCTTCGCCAAGACCGAGCCCAATGGCGACGCGGTCGTCGGGTTGTTCAACACGAACGCCACGCCTCAGACGATCACGACATCGGCGTCGGCCCTGGGTCTTCCCGGCGGCTACACCGGCTACAACATCAACGACCTGTGGACGCACCAGAGCACCGAGACGGCGGGCGTCATCGGCGCGAGCGTGCCGGCGCACGGTGTCGCGCTGTACCGGGTCTCGCCGATCAACAACCCGACGCAGGCGCCCCCGAACGTCACACTCGACCTGAGCGGGCTGTCCGCGCTGACGGCCGGCCAGCCCGGCACGGTGACGGCGACGTTCACCGACAACGGGGTGCTGCCCGCGCAGCACGTGCAGCTCAACTTGTCGACACCCGCAGGCTGGACGGTCACGCCCACCACGCCCACGTCCTTCGGCGCGGTGGAAAGCGGCCAGGTCGTGCAGTCCACCTTCCAGGTCATCGCGCCGGTGCCGAGCGAGTTGTTCCACTCCGACCAGTTGACCGCGACAGCGGCGTACACCTGGCCGGGCGGGACGCCGCAGAACGCTGCGGTGAACACCACTGTCAACACCAGCCCGCCCGTACAGGCGCCATATCAGACCTTCTCGTCAGCGACGGACGCTCCCGCGGTATTCGGGCAGCTGGGCAGCCAGTTCGGCATTTCCGGGGCCGGCGCCGATCTGTTCTCCGGCAGCGACTCGTACAGCACGATCTACCGGCAGGGGGCCGTCGGCACCACGTCCACGATCGACACCGAGGTCGTCTCGCAGCAGAACATGACCGGTTTCGGCAAGGCCGGGATCATCGTCCGCAACACGATGACCGGGTCGGGCACGACGCCTGAGGGCGTGATCTTGTTCGAGTCGCCGTCCGGCGGCATCCAGCTGGAATGGACCAATAACGGCGGCACGTTCATCAACGCGGTCACGCCGTCGAACGGCAGCATCCCGAAGACACTGCCGGTCTGGCTGCGGCTGGTACGCAGCGGCTCGACCTACACCGGCTACTTCTCGCCCGACGACCACAACTGGCTGCGCGTCGGAAGCGCAACCGTGTCGGCACAGGCCGACACGCAAGACGCCGGCATGTTCGTGACCTCCCACGCCACCGGATCGCCCAGCCAGGTCGTGTTCAACGGTTTCGGCGTCGCCGACGGCGCGAACCCGCCCACCTTGGCCACGTCGTACGAGGCCGAGTCATCGGCGAACACGATCGCCGGCGGGGCGCGCCTGTCCAGCTGCTCGGGCTGCTCCGGCGGCCGGAAGGTCGGCTTCGTGGGCAGCGGCGGCACGCTGACGTTCAACGGCGTCGCCGCGCCCGCGAACGGCACCTACTGGCTGACGATCTACTACGCCGACGGCGACGGCCGGCAGGCGCAGCTGATCGTCAACGGCACCACGATCCAGACGCTGTCGTTCACGCCGACCGGGGACTTCAACACGGTCGGTGCCATGAGCGTGGCGGTGCCACTTTCCGCCGGGACGTCGAACACGATCCAGTTCGCCAATCCTGCAGCGTTCGCACCCGACTTCGACCGAATTCTGGTGGCCGCTACTTCCGGTTGACGCAGAGCCGGTTCTGCGGCGGGATCGTCTGGTCGTCGGGCACCGCGCAGATGGGCTTCAGCTTGGACGCGATCGCTTTGCCGAGCAGGGGCAGCGGCTGGAACGGTTGCTGCTCCGGCACGGTCACCTCGACGTAAACCGCCCGGTCGATGACCGTCCAGACGGTCGCGCCCTTCTGCTTCACCGCAAGCCAGTAGACGTTGCCGACGTTGTAGACGTCCGAGGTGGGGACGAACGCCGCCGGGCGGGGCACCCCGCAACGCAGCACCACGGCGGGATCGCCCCACGCCACCACATTCGGCGAGTCGGGGCTGGTGTGGACGACGCGCGGCGCCAGCTGGCCGAGCTGCACCGGCAGCGCGCTGAGTACCTGGGCGCACGGACCCTCCGCAGCGGCATCCGACGGTGGAGCAGACACGGTGATCGGCGGGGGCGGCCCGGCCGTCTTCCCCGCCGAGGTGCCGTGGTCGGCGTTGCGGGCCAGCCCGAACGCGACGAACACGGTCACCGGTACCGCGATGGCCGACGCGATCAGAGCATTGCGGCGGCGGGCTGCGTCGATCGGGGTGGCTCCTCTACAGGTGGACGACGGGACAGGTCAGCGTGCGGGTGATGCCCGCCACGGCCTGCACGCGCGCGACGACCAGCTTGCCGAGCTCGTCGACGCTGTTCGCCTCGGCGCGCACGATGACATCGTAAGGACCGGTGACGTCCTCGGCGCTCTTGACTCCGGGCAGCGACGCGATCTCGGCGGCCACGGCCGCCGCCTTGCCGACCTCCGTCTGGATGAGGATGTACGCGTTCACGGTTGCCATCGGCGCGCCCTTCGTTCCTCGCCTCGTCGGGAAGGTAGAACGTAGCGCAAGCACCGCAAAGCCCCGCACAGTGAGGACCGCACGATCACCGTTTCCGATGTCGGGGAGTTCGGGCTGATCGCCCGGGTCACCGCTCAGCTCGCGCCCGCCGACACGACGCTGCTCGGCCCGGGCGACGACGCCGCCGTGGTCCGCGCCGCAGACGGCCGGGTTGTCGCGAGCACGGACCTGCTCATCGAGGGACGGCATTTCCGCCGAGACTGGTCGACCGCGAACGACATCGGGCACAAGGCGGCCGCTCGCAACTTCGCCGACATCGTGGCGATGGGAGCGGTGCCCACTGCGCTGCTCGTGGGACTGGGCGCACCGCCGAGCCTCGAGCTGTCCTGGGCGGACGGCCTGATGGCCGGGCTGCGCGAGGAGTGCGGCGAGGTGGGAGCCGCCGTTGTGGGCGGCGACGTCGCCCGCGCGGATCTAGTCATCCTCGGGGTCACCGCGCTCGGCGACCTGCAGGGGCGCGATCCGGTCACGCTGGCCGGTGCCCGTCCCGGCGACGTGGTGGCGTTCGCCGGCCGTCTCGGGTATGCCGACGCCGGGTATGCGGTGCTTAGCCGGGGTTTCCGCTCCCCGGTGCAGATCGTGGCCGCGCACCGCCGCCCCGAAGTGCCGTATGCGGAGGGGCCGCGTGCTGCCGAGTGGGGCGTCACGGCGATGACCGACGTGAGCGACGGGCTGATCGCCGACCTCGGCCATATCGCGGCAGCGAGCGGCGTCCGCATCAATCTTCGCGCCGATCTCGTGCCGGTGCCGATGAAGCTCAAGGAGGTCGGCGCCGCCCTCAACGTGGACCCGCAGGTCTGGGTGTTCACCGGCGGGGACGACTATGCGCTGGTAGCGACGTACCCCGCGGGCACCGATCTGCCGGATGCGTGGACGCCGATCGGCGCGGTGGCCGAGGGTGAGGGCGTTCGAGTGGACGGCCGGCGCTGGCCGACGGGGGGTCACGAGCACTTCCGCTGAGGCGTCGGTGCCCGCCGGTACCGTGACGGACGTGTTCGCGATCGAGGCACGCTCCTACGCCGACCCGGTGGCGGCGAAGCTGATCGCCGAGCTACAGGCCGAGTACGTGACGAGGTATGGCGGCCCGGACGAGACGCCGGTCGAGCCGAGTGAGTTCGACCCGCCGGAGGGACTGTTTCTGGTCGGATCGCTGGACGGCGACGCGGTCGCGGCTGGTGGCTGGCGCCGCATCGGGGACGGCATCGGCGAGATCAAGCGGATGTACGTGGCGCTGCGTGCCCGCCGCCAGGGACTGTCGCGACAGATGCTCGGCGAGCTGGAGGCGACACTCACCGCCGCGGGCTATCGGCGGGCCGTTCTCATGACCGCAACGGCCCAGCCCGAGGCGATCGCTTTGTACGAGTCCAGCGGGTACCGCGTTGCGGAGCCGTACGGCATCTACGCCTGCGAGGCGGATGCCCGCTTCTATGCCAAGCCGCTATAGGGCTAGCCGCGCGTGACCTTGCCCGCCTTCAGGCACGACGTGCACACGGTGATCCGCTTGCGGGTGCCGGGGGCGACGATCGCCCGGACGGTCTGCACGTTGGGATTCCAGCGGCGGTGGGTGCGCCGATGCGAGTGCGAGACGGACATGCCGAAGCCCGGGCCCTTGCCGCAGACATCGCAGACGCTGGCCACGATGGCCTCCCATGCTCGTACGTGATTGCGCCCGGCACATCGCCGGGCAGCGTCCCAGTTTAGCGGCGCGGCCGCGCACGGACCAAACCGGGCTGCGGCTCAAGTATCGTACGGCGAGCCGTGCTGGCGTGGAGGTGGACGTGCTGGATGAGCTCGATGCCCCTGCCGTCCGCCGGTGGAGCATCGCCGCGGCCGACGCGCTGGCCGAGCACCAGGACGAGATCGACGAGCTGAACGTGTTCCCGGTGGCCGATCGGGACACCGGTACCAACATGGCGCTGACCGTGCGCGCCGCGTGTGACGCGCTGGCTGCCGACGCCGCGTCCACCGCCGCGGCCGCGATGCATGCGCTCGCCCGCGGCGCGGTGCTGGGCGCCCGCGGAAACTCCGGCGTGATCGTGTCGCAGATCCTGTGCGGATTCGCGTCCGCCGTGGACACCGAGGTGTGCGGCGCGGCGCGCCTTCAAGCTGCGCTGCGCGAAGGCGCCGACCGCGCGTACGCGGCGGTGGCCGAGCCCCTTGAGGGCACCATCCTCACCGTGGCGCGAGCAGCCGCCGAGGCAGGAGCCGCCGTGCCGGTCGCGACGCTCGGCGCGGTCACTGAGGCGGCCCTCGCCGGCGCTGCCGACGCGCTGAATCGCACGACCCAACAGCTGCCGGCGCTCGCCCGGGCCGGCGTCGTCGACGCAGGCGGCCGTGGCCTGGTGGTGTTGCTCGATGCGCTGGCGAGCGTGGTCACCGGGGTGCGTTCCGTCCTAGCGCCGCCGCGGCGCTCGGCCAGACCCCGATCGGCGTTGGAGGCGCTTCGCGAGGCGGGCAGTGAGACGTTCGCCTACGAGGTGCAGTACCTGCTCGAGGCCGACGACGCGGCGGTCACGGTACTGCGCGAGCACCTCGCGCGGATGGGCGACTCGCTGGTCGTCGCGGGCACCGGCGAGGGCCTGTGGAACGTCCACGTGCACGTCAACGACGCGGGTGCCGCGATCGAATCGGGAGTCGAGGCGGGCCGTCCGCACCGCATCACGGTCGTCCGCTTCGCCGACCAGGTGCTGGCACCTTCCCGGTCCGGCGTCGCGGTCGTGGCAGTCGCCCCGGGCGACGGGCTGGCGCACCTGTTCGAGGGTGAGGGGGTACGCGTCGTCGGCGGCACCAACCCGTCCACTGCCGAGGTCCTGGCCGCGGTGCACGCCGCGGGTGCGGCGCAGGTCGTGCTGTTGCCGAATGCGTCGCAGGTCAGCGGCGTGGTCAATGCCGTCGCTGAGCAGGCCCGCGACGACGGCATCGAGGTAGCTGTCGTACCGACCCGCTCGCCGGTGCAGGGGCTGGCCGCAGTCGCGGTACACGACGGGGCGCGTCGCTTCGGCGACGATGTCGTGGCGATGGCCGAGGCGGCGGCGGCCACTCGCTGGGCGGAGGTCACCGTCGCGCAGCGCGAAGCACTGACCAGCCTCGGGCGGGTGCAGGCCGGTGACGTCGTGGGGCTCATCGACGGCGAGGTCGTCGAGATCGGAACGTCCGTGCGCGATGTCGCGCTCGCCACGCTCGACCGGCTGCTGGGCGTGGGCGGCGAGCTGATCACGATCATCGCCGGCAAGGACGCCGCACCGAAGCTCGCGACTGAGGTGCAGGCGCGCATCGCCGAGGCGGCGCCGTTCATAGAGGTAGCGGTCTTCGACGGAGGTCAGCCGGACTATCCGCTGTTGCTCGGGGTGGAATAGCGCGTGGCAACGCTGAAGACCCGGCTCGTAGACGTGCTCGGCGGGCGCACCGCGCGAGCGCTCTCGGCCGGCCTGGAACTCGACACCGTGGCCGACCTGATGCGGCACTATCCGCGGCGGCTCGCCGAGCGGGGCGAGCTCACCGACCTTGCATCGCTGCGTGTCGACGACGACGTCACGGTGCTCGCCGAGGTGCGTTCCGCCAAGGTGATCCGGAACCGCAACCGCTCCGGATCCCGGCTCGAGGCGGTGGTGAGCGACGGTAAGGGCACGCTGACCCTGACGTTCTTCGGCAACCGGCAGACCTGGCGCGAGCGCGAGCTCACCCCCGGCACGCTGGGGCTATTCGCCGGGAAGGTCAGCGTCTTCCGGAACACCCGCCAGCTCACGCACCCCGAGTACATCGTCTTGCGCGGTGACGGCTTGGAGCGCCACGAGGCAGAGGACTACGCAGGCGCGCTCATCCCGGTCTACCCGGCCAGCAAGGAGATCCGCACCTGGCAGATCTCGAACAGCGTCAAGCTCGTGCTGACAAGCCTCGACCCTATCGCCGACCCCATGCCCGGAGACGTGCGCGCTCGGCATCGTCTGCTCGACCTCGACACGGCGCTGCGCACCGTGCACCGCCCGGACAGCCACGAGGAGTGGCACGCCGCCAGGCGCCGGCTGAAGTGGGACGAGGCGCTCGGCGTGCAGCTCGCGCTCGCTCAGCGCCGCGCGGCCGCCGGCGCCAACCCGGCGACTCCGCGGCCACTCGTCGCCGACGGAGTCCTGGCCACCTTCGACGGGCGCCTGCCCTTCGAGCTCACGGCCGGCCAGCGCGAGGTGGGCGCCCAGCTCGCCGACGAGCTTGCCCGCCGGCACCCGATGCATCGGCTGCTCCAGGGCGAGGTCGGGTCAGGCAAGACAGTGGTGGCGCTGCGCGCCATGCTCCAGGTCGTCGACGCCGGTGGGCAGGCGGCGCTCCTCGCCCCCACCGAGGTACTCGCCGCACAGCACGCCCGCTCGATCGAGACACTGCTGGGCGATCTCGCACATGCCGGCCAGCTCGGTGGTGCCGCCGATGGCACCCAGATTGCTCTGCTCACCGGGTCGCTGCCCACGGCCGCCCGTCGGGCCGCACTCCTCGACGCGGCCAGCGGCGCGGCGGGCATCGTGATCGGCACGCACGCGCTCATCCAGCAGCATGTGAGCTTCGCCGACCTCGGGCTGGTAGTCGTCGACGAGCAGCACCGGTTCGGCGTCGAGCAGCGAGATGCCCTGCGCGGCAAGGCGAAAACGCCGCCGCACCTGCTCGTCATGACCGCCACCCCGATACCGCGCACCGTCGCCATGACCGTGTTCGGCGACCTGGACACCTCCGTGTTGCGCGAACTGCCGCTCGGCCGCTCGCCGATCTCGACGACGGTGGTGCCGGTGGGGGAGCGGCCGGGCTGGCTCGACCGGGCGTGGCAGCGCGTTCGCGAGGAGGTGGCCTCGGGACGCCAGGTGTACATCGTCTGCCCGCGGATCGGCGCCGGCACGGAGATCGACGCAGAGCTCGATGCAGAGTTCGACGACGCCGAGTTGCCGCTGCGGCGTCCACCGCTCGCCGTGACCGACACCGCCGCGATGCTGCGCGCGGGGCCGCTCGCCGGGCTGCGGCTCGCTGAGCTCCACGGCGGCCTGCCGGCGGACGAGAAGGATCGCGTCATGACCGGATTCGCGGCCGGCGACATCGACGTGGTGGTCGCGACGACCGTGGTCGAGGTGGGTGTCGACGTGCCGAACGCGACGATGATGGTGGTGCTTGACGCCGAGCGATTCGGTGTCTCGCAGCTGCACCAGTTGCGTGGGCGCGTCGGGCGTGGACAGCACCAGGGCCTCTGCCTGCTGGTTACCGAGGCCGGCCCCGGCACGCCGGCGCGCGAACGCCTCGACGCGATCGCGGCAACGACCGACGGCTTCGAGCTGGCGAAGCTCGACGTCGAGCAGCGCCGGGAGGGCGACGTGCTCGGCTCCGCCCAGTCGGGGCGCCGTTCGCAGCTGCGGCTGCTGTCGCTGCTGCGGGACGAGGAGCTGATCGCCGCGGCCCGCGAAGACGCCGCCGTACTGGTGGCGGACGACCCGCAGCTTGCCCGGCACCCACTGCTCGCCGAGCAGGTGGCCACACTCGTCGGCGACGCCGGAGCGGAGTACCTGGAGAAGGCGTGAGCGCGAGCAAGGGCGATCCGTGACGCGAATAGTGGCCGGCGCGGCCAAGGGACGCCGGCTCGTCGTCCCGGCGCGCGGCACCCGGCCGACGTCCGACCGGGCGCGCGAGGCGCTGTTCAGCACGCTCAGCGGGCTGCTCGATTTGGACGGCACCCGAGTGCTCGACCTGTACGCCGGCACCGGCGCGGTGGGGCTGGAGGCGCTCTCGCGGGGTGCCAGCCATGTCACGTTCATCGAGTCCGACCGCGCTGCTGCCGCGATCCTGCGCCGCAACGTCGAGGCCGTGGGCCTGCCCGGCGCGGAGGTCGTGACCAGCTCCGTGGAGGGATATCTAGCGGGCGACACAGAGGGCGCGCCGTTCGACCTCGCCTACCTCGACCCGCCCTACGCTCTGGAGGACGGGGCGCTCGGCGGCGTCCTCACCGGGCTGGGCGCGCCGCGCTGGCTCGTCGCGGGGGCAGTGGTGGTCGTCGAGCGGCCGGCACACGCCGGTCAGCCCCACTGGTCGGGTGTGATCGAGTCGGTCAAGCAAAGACGCTACGGGGCAGGCGTGCTTTGGTACGGTCGCGTCAAATGAGCGAGCAACCAGGCGACGAGCACTTGCGCGAAGAGCCCGCCGGGCACGTGATTCCTGTGCGGCGCGCGGTGTGCCCGGGCTCGTTCGACCCGGTCACTAACGGCCACCTCGACATCATCGGCCGAGCCGCCAACCTGTACGACGAGCTGATCGTGGCCGTCTTCGTGAACCGCAGCAAGTCCGGCCTGTTCACGGTGGACGAGCGCATAGCCATGCTCGAAGAAGTCACGACCGACCTGCCCAACGTCCGCATCGACTCGTTCCGTGGCCTTACCGTCGACTACTGCAAAGCACACGACGTCCACGTGATCATCAAGGGACTTCGCGCGGTCAGCGACTTCGACTACGAACTGCAGATGGCGCAAATGAACCGCGGCCTGGCCGGCGTCGACACGCTGTTCATGCCGACCAACCCGGAGTACAGCTTCCTCGCGTCCAGCCTGGTCAAAGACATCGCTGGCTGGGGAGGCGACGTGTCGAACCTGGTGCCGCCGACGGTACTCAAGCGCCTCATCGAGCGGACCCGCGGCTCGTGAGAGAACGCTCGCCCCGCCGGGTCGACGAGCTCCTGACCGAACTGGTCGAGCTCGTCGAGACGGCACGAACCGTCCCGATGTCCGGCTCGTGCGTCGTGCCACGCGAGCGCACCCTCGACCTGTTGGACGATCTGCGCGAGACCGTGCCCGTCGAGCTCGGCCAGGCCCGCGAACTGCTCGCCCGCCGGGACGCCGTCCTCGCCGAGGCCAACGAGTACGGCGCACAGGTCGTGCATGAGGCCGAGGTTCGCGCGCACGAGCTCGTCGAGGCCGGCAAGGCCGAACACGCTGAGTTGGTGTCGGCGAGCCGGGTGCACCTGGCCGCGACCGAGCACGCGGCGCAGGTCCGCGAGCAGCTTGCCGAGGAAGTCACCGAGCAGCGCGCCGGTGCGGAGCGCTACGCCACCGCGATCCGCGCAGACGCCGAATCCTTCGCCGATCGCACGCTGTCCGACCTGGTCGAGGTCCTGGAGCAGGCGCTCGCAACGACGCAACAGGGCAGGGAGGCGCTCACCCAGCGTGACAATCCGGCAAACCGCTCGATTTCCGGCTAGCCTGAGTCGTCCGCTAAGCTAGCGGGCGGCTTCGTTCCGAACACGGCCAGCTTCGCATGCCCGAGAACACCACACCGAGACCACACCTCGATCCGCGCGATCCGTTCGTCATCGATATCAGGCGACTGGGTGGCGCGGGGTCCATGGTTACCGATCGGCGTCGTGTTCCCGCGCCTGCGGGGCTGACCCACGATCTCGTCGGGGTACCGGAGGGTGCTCCGCTCGACCTCGATTTGCAGCTGGAGTCGGCCACGGAGGGTGTGCTCGTCACAGGCATGGTCACGACAACGGTCGCGGGCGAGTGCGGCCGGTGCCTCGCACCGGTCACCGACGAGTTCGCCGTCGAGGTGTTCGAGCTGTTCGCCTATCCGGGCAGCGCCACCGCCGAGACGACGGACGAGGACGAGGTCGACCGGGTCGTCGACGACATGATCGACGTCGGGCCGGTGGTGCGCGACGCGGTGGTGCTGGGCCTGCCCCTGACTCCACTGTGCCGGCCGGACTGCGCCGGGCTCTGCTCCACGTGCGGGCAGCGGCTCGACGACCTTCCTGCCGGCCACGCACATGAAGTACTCGACCCGAGGTGGGCCGCTCTGACGGAGTGGAACGCCGGCGGGATCGGATCGACTGAATAGAGGAGTCACGGTGGCAGTCCCCAAGCGGAAGATGTCGCGCAGCAACACGCGCTCGCGCCGCGCGCAGTGGAAGACGAGTGCCCCGACGCTGGTCCCGTGTTCGAACCGCGCCTGCGGCCAGCCGAAACTGCCACATACGGCCTGCCCCACGTGCGGTCAATACGACGGCAAGCAGGTTCTCGCGGTCTAGCGGTCACTGGCATCGCAGTGGCCTCCGCCGTCGAACCGGCCAATCAGGCAGGGCTTGCGGAAGCGCTCGGCGTCGCCGTCGACCCCGGGCTATTGCAGCGCGCCCTGACCCATCGTTCCTACGCGTACGAGCACGGTGGCGCGCCGCACAACGAGCGGCTGGAGTTCCTCGGCGACTCGGTGCTGGGGGTCGTCATCACCGAAACCCTGTACCGCGAGCACCCGGATCTTCCGGAAGGCAAGCTTGCCAAGCTGCGCGCCTCGGTGGTGAACATGCGCGCGCTGGCCGACGTGGCTCGCAAGATCGGGGACGAGGGCGGGCTGGGCCCATACCTGCGCCTCGGCCGCGGCGAGGAGGTCACCGGCGGCCGGGACAAGGCGAGCATTCTGGCCGACACCGTCGAGGCGCTGCTCGGTGCGATCTACGTCGAGCACGGCCTGCCCGTTGCGGCACGTGTCATCCACGACCTGTTCGACGGGCTCCTCGCCGAGGTCGCCAATCACGGCGCAGGCCTGGACTGGAAGACCAGCCTGCAGGAGTTGACGGCCGAACTGGGCGCCGGCGTCCCCGAGTACGTGATCACCTCCTTCGGTCCTGACCACGCCAAGACGTTTACGGCCCAGGCCTCGGTGGGCGGCGAGCTGTTCGCCGCGAGCACCGGGCGCAACAAGAAGGAGGCCGAGCAGGCCGCGGCGGAGACCGCCTACCGGCTGCTGCGGGCTCGGGCCGAAGCGGCCGCGTCGGACGAGTCCGCCCGGGCCTGAGACTTGCCCGAACTGCCCGAGGTCGAGACCGTCCGCGCCGGCCTCGCGGAATGGGTGTCGGGGCGCACCATCGCCCAGGTCGAAGTGCGCCACCCCCGGGCGATCCGCCGCCACGTAGGTGGTGACTTTCCGGCGCGTCTGTCCGGGCAGCGCCTCGGCCCCGCCAGGCGGCGCGGGAAGTACCTGTGGCTGCCGCTGTCCGAGCTGGACGAGTGCCTGCTCGGTCACCTCGGCATGAGCGGCCAGTTGCTCGTGCGCCCGCCGTCCGCGCCGGATGAGAAGCACCTGCACGTGCGTATCAGCTTCACCGACGGCGGTCCGCAGCTGCGCTTCGTCGACCAGCGCACGTTCGGCGGGCTCCTGGTCGACGAGCTCGTGCCGGCCGCGGACCTGCCGGGTGACACGGTGCCGTCGCTGGTCGCGCATATCGCCCGTGATCCTCTGGACAACGCGTTCGACGAGGCGCGTTTCGTGGCGCGGGTGCGGGCACGCCGAAGCGCCATCAAGCGGGCGTTGCTGGACCAGTCGCTGATCTCCGGCGTGGGCAACATCTATGCCGACGAGGCGCTGTGGCGGGCCAAGCTGCACGGCCGGCGGGAGGCCGCGACGCTCACCCGGCCCGCGATCGGCAGGCTGCTCACCGAGACGCGAGCCGTCCTGGCCGAGGCCATCGTTGCCGGCGGGACCTCGTTCGATGCCCTGTACGTCAACGTGAACGGCGAGAGCGGCTACTTCGACCGCACTCTCAACGTGTACGGGCGCGAGGGGCAGCCCTGCGACCGCTGCGGCACGGCGATCCGGCGGGAAGCGTTCATGAACCGGTCGAGCTACTTCTGCCCGCACTGCCAGCGAGCCCCGCGCCGATGAATCTCGGCGGTGCCGAGGCCGTGCCATCCGCAGGTCTTGGTTACCCGCAGCGATGTTTGGTGGCCGTAAACCTCGTCGACGACGACCCGCTGTAGTTGACCAGTCGTTACCGAAGTGCGACCATGAAATCGCTTGACGGGAGTTCCGCGGGTCAACCGCGTCCGGGTTGGGACATTTTTGCGGGGGACGTGCGCCCCTTCCGCCGGGTCGCTCATAGACAACGTTGGTCGATGACCGACCGGGAGACACATCGGGCATCGACGCTGTGGTGTGAAAGGTCGCTACATGGCACGCGCCTTACTGGGTTATGTAGGCAGCGCATCTGAACAAACACTCTCCCTCGAGGTAGTACGCCTCCGACGGCGCGTACAGGAACTCGAGCACGAGATTGCCGAGTTACGGGCAACTCCCCAGGACCCCGCACTCGACCTCGAACTGCACCGCATGGCTGAAGGCGCCGAACCCGCTCTGGCCTGAATCGCCAGTCGCCGGTCCGGCGTTTTTTGGCGTGTCCGCAGTAGGCCCCGCATCGTTCTGATGGCTGGCTGCGGCCTGCCTGCGGCGCGGTGACCCGTCGGCACGCTAGATTCGCGGGTGACCTGCCCTACGGCGGACGACTCGCAAGCCGGCCCGCGGCACGCGGGCGCACCGGCCGTAGGTCCAGGCGTCACAGCAAGGACAGCGCCAAGGCATACATCGGCCCGGGAGATTCGTGCACCTCAAGTCGTTGACGCTCAAGGGATTCAAGTCCTTTGCGTCGGCCACCACGCTGCGATTCGAGCCCGGCATCACGGCAGTCGTCGGGCCGAACGGCACCGGCAAGAGCAACGTCGTCGACGCCATCGCGTGGGTGCTCGGCGAGCAGGGGGCCAAGGCGCTGCGCGGCGGCAAGATGGAGGACGTCATCTTCGCCGGCACCGCCGGCCGGGCCCCGCTCGGGCGTGCCGAGGTCACCCTGACGATCGACAACTCCGACGGAGCCCTGCCGATCGACTACACCGAGGTGTCGATCGCCCGGCGGATGTTTCGCAACGGGGCCAGTGAGTACGAGATCAACGGCAACTCGTGCCGGCTACTGGACATTCAGGAGCTCCTCTCCGATTCAGGCATCGGCCGCGAAATGCACGTCATCGTCGGGCAGGGCCAGCTCGACGCGGTGCTCTCGGCACGCCCCGAAGACCGCCGCGGCTTCATCGAGGAGGCGGCCGGGGTCCTCAAGCACCGCAAGCGCAAGGAAAAGGCGCTGCGCAAGCTGGAGACGATGCAGGCCAACCTCACCCGGCTGACCGATCTGACCGGGGAGCTGCGCCGTCAGCTCAAGCCACTGGGCAAACAGGCCGAAATCGCCCGCCGGGCCGCCGGCATCCAGGCTGAGCTGCGTGATTCGCGGCTGCGGCTGCTCGCCGACGACCTCGTCGCGATGCGCGGCGAGCTCGATCGCGAGGTAGCTGACGAGGAAGCGATCCTGGCTCGGCGTGCCGACGTCGAGGCGGCGCTCGCCGAGGTGCGCTCGCGGGAGTCGGCGCTGGAACAGGCGATGGCCGCCGATGCGCCGCTGCTGGCGAGGGCGCAGGAGACCTGGTACCGGCTGTCAGCGCTGGAGGAGCGTTTCCGCGGTACTGCCTCACTCGCGGGAGAGCGTGCCCGGTTGCTGGCTGCCGAGCAGGCCGATGCACGCACCGGCCGCGAGCCCGAGGCGATGGAGGCCGAGGCTGGCGAGATCCGCGAGCGCGAGGCAGCTCTGTCGGCCGAGCTCTCCGGGTCACGGGCGGCCCTGGCCGAAGCAGTCGCGCTGCGGCAAGACCTCGAGGGCAGGCTCAGCGACGCAGAACGGGCGCTTGTCACGGCGACCCGGGCGGTCGCTGACCGCCGTGAGGGGTTGGCCAAGCTTGCCGGCCGGGTCAACGCGCTGCGTACCCGCGCCGCCGCAGCAGCCGACGAAATCGCCCGCCTCAGCTCCGCGGCCGACGAGGCGCGCCAGCGCGCCGCCGCCGCCGAGGAGGCGCTGGACGGGCTCCAGGCGGAGGTCGGCGTCCTCGACGAGGGCGAGGTCAGCCTGGATGAGCGCCACGAGAGGGCTCTGGCGGCACACGGGCAAGCCGAGGCCCGCCAGCGGGAACTCGCCCAGGCCGAGCGGGAGGCAGAACGCGAGCGCTCGACATGGACGGCCCGGCGCGACGCCCTGGCACTCGGGCTGACTCGCAAGGACGGCGCCGGTGCGCTGCTCGCCGCAGGATCGCGGCTGCCCGGAGTTCTGGGATCCGTAGCCGCGCTGCTTACCGTCGAAAGCGGACACGAGGCGGCACTCGCCGCCGCGCTGGGCGCTGTCGCTGACGCCGTGGTGGTGGCCGCCCCCGACGATGCCGTCGCAGCGCTGCGACTGCTGGAGGCAGACGACGCAGGCCGCGCCGGACTCGTCGTCGGCGGCGCTCCGGCGCGCATCGACCGGGCCAGCTGGCCGCCATTGCCGGCCGAGGCCACGTGGGCGATCGACATCGTGCGCGCGCCCGATGCGCTGCGCGCCGCGGTCGGCAACGTGCTCGACCGGGTCGCCGTCGTCGCCGACCTCGACGCGGCGCGGCAGCTGGTGAGCGCGCACCCGGACGTGCGCGCGGTCACCCGCGGCGGAGATGTGCTGGGCGCCGACTGGGCGGCCGGGGGGTCAGCGTCCGCGCCCAGCGCCATCGAGGTGCAGGCCGCCGTCGACGAGGCGCAGCAGAGGGCTGACGAGGCGAGCGCCCGGCACGAGCGACTATCTGCCGCGCTCGCGGAGGCCACGGGACGCGCCGAATCGCTGCGCCGGGATGTCGAGATGGCGCTGAGCGCTCTGAACGAGTCGGATGCCCGGCTCGCGGCGGTCGCCGGGCAGCTGGCCGAACTGGGGCAGGCTGCTCGCTCCGCCTCCGCCGAGGCGGACCGGCTGGAGCAAGCCCGGCGAGACGCCGAGCAGGCCCGCGACCGTGATCTCGCCGGACTGACGGAGCTGGAAGAGCGGCTGCACGCTGCCGAATCCGACCCCGGCGAGGACGAGCCCGCCACCGACGAGCGCGACAGCCTTCAAGGCGAGGTGGCCGCCGCCCGGCAGTCCGAGATGGACGCCCGACTCGCGGTGCGTACCTGTGAGGAGCGGGTGCGTGCCTTGGCCGGGCGCGCCGACCAGCTCGTCCGGGCCGCAGCAGTCGAACGCGAAGCTCGCCGCCGCCAGGAGGCCGCCCGGCAGGCTCGTGCCCGCGGCGCCCTGGTTGCGGCCGAGGTGCGTGACGCCGCGCACCTGGTTCTCGCCAAGATCGCCGTGTCGGTGGCCGCCGCCGCGACGGAACGCGACGAGGCGCAGCAGGCTCGCGTGGTCCGTGAGGGCGAGCTGCTCGCGGTGCGTGGTGAGACGCGCCGGCTTGACGAGGAGCTGGCCCGGCTCACCGATGCCGTGCACCGCGACGAAATCGCGCGGGCGGAGCAGCGGCTGCGCATCGAGCAGCTTGAAGCGCGCTCCGTCGAGGAGTTCGGGGTCGAGGCCGAGGCATTGCTCGGCGAATACGGTCCCGGCCAGCCGTGTCCGCCC
Source organism: Jatrophihabitantaceae bacterium (assembly GCA_051984825.1). GTDB lineage: Bacteria > Actinomycetota > Actinomycetes > Mycobacteriales > Jatrophihabitantaceae > DASXRA01. The sequence goes on along the minus strand of JBPYES010000427.1, from coordinate 5,910 downwards.
AGCGCCCAGGAGATGGCCGAGTACGAGAAGACCCGTGAGCGCGGCGAGCAGGTCGTCGCGCCGCAGCCGAGTTCTTTCGACCGCGCCACCCAGGAGAAGCGCGCCGCCCGCGCCGAACGCGATCTCGCCCTGCTGGGCAAGGTGAATCCACTCGCTCTGGAGGAGTTCGCCGCGCTGGAGGAACGGCATCAGTTCCTGTCGACCCAGCTGGAAGACCTGAAGGCGACACGCCGGGACCTGCTCACCGTCGTCAAGGAGGTCGACGAACGCATCCTCGAGGTGTTCACGAGTGCGTACCAGGATGTCGCGCGTGAGTTCGAGACCGTTTTCGCGACGCTGTTCCCGGGCGGTGAAGGTCGCCTGATGCTGACCGATCCCGAGGACATGTTGCTGACGGGCATCGAGGTCGAAGCACGTCCACCCGGGAAGAAGGTGCGGCGGCTCTCGCTGCTGTCCGGCGGGGAACGGTCGATGACGGCGGTGGCGCTGCTAGTCGCGATCTTCCGTGCGCGGCCGAGTCCGTTCTACGTCCTGGACGAGGTCGAGGCAGCACTCGACGATCTCAACCTGGGCCGCCTGCTCGGCCTGATCGACGAGCTGCGCTCGAGCAGCCAGGTCATCCTCATCACACATCAGAAACGAACGATGGAGATCGCCGACGCGCTGTACGGAGTGAGCATGCGCGGGGACGGCATCACCCAGGTCATCAGCCAGCGGCTGCGCGACGTCGCCGAGCCGGAACCGGTGGCCGTGATGGCGTGAATGCGGCATCCGCGCTGGGCCGACTCAGCGATGTCGCGTACCTTGGCCGGGTGATTTCGAAGGCCCTTGCCTCCGCAACGACTCGTCAGCGCAGCTTCCTCGGCATCGCGACGATTGCGTTGGGGGCTGCCCTTGTGCTGAGCGCATGCTCGACGGGCGGCGGCGGTAGTGCCGGGAACGCGACGAGCACGGCGCCCACCACTGCCGGCTCATCGACCGGCGCCACGACCGGCGCCACCAGTAGCGCGGCCGCACCCAAGACGTCGTCCAAGCCGCCGCCACCGTCCAAACCGGTGCACGTCAGCCTGTTCCAGGGCGACGGTCAGGTCTTCGGCATCGGCATGCCGATCATCGCGCAGTTCTCGCGGAAGGTGACGAGCGCGCAGGCTTTCGACAAGGCCGTCACGGTGAAGGTGAACGGGCAGCCGGCAAACGGCGCGTGGTTCTGGGTCTACTCGAACGACGGGTATGCCATGGAAGCCCACTACCGCATGGAGCATTACTGGCCGGCGCACGCGACGATCCAGATGGACATGCCGATCAAGGGCCTGAGTGCCGGGCCCGGGCTGGCCTTCGACGACAGCCTGACGCTGCTGATGAAGACCGGTGCGGCGCACATCTCCACGATCAACGGCAGCTCGGAGCAAATGACCGTGAGCTCGGACGGGAAGCTTGTCAAGACCTTCCCGGTGTCGCTGGGCAAGGCCGCGACGCCGACATACCTGGGAATCAAGGTCGTGACGGATAAGAAGAACCCACAGCTGATGATCGGCACGGCGGACGACCCGTACCGCGTCAAGGTGCCGTGGTCGGTGCGCATCACGAACTCGGGCGAGTTCATCCACGCCGCGGCGTGGAACACCGGCAACATCGGCAGCCGCAGCACCTCGCACGGGTGCACCAATCTGACTGTCGGTGCGGCGGAGTGGTTCTACAACTTCTCGGTCATCGGCGACGTGGCCACCTACGTAAACACGGGCACGTCCAAGGTGATGCCGTCGTGGGACGGCGTCGGCGACTGGAACGTACCGTGGTCGGAGTGGGAGCAGGGCAACCTGCTGAAGAACTACTAACCCGCGGCCTTGATACGACAATGCGGTGACCGAGCAGCGCAGGTCGCCGCAGCGATGAGCGCACGCGCTGCCGGCAGGGAGCCACAGTGATCGTCCTCTGGATCGTGCTTGCGATCGTCGTGGTCGCAGCGATCGCGACAACGGCCTTCTTCCTCGTCCGAGGCCGCGGCGGCCCACCGGCAGGACGGGTCGAGGCTCCGCCGGTCGAAACGGTGCCCGTCGAGGTGCCACCGCCAGTCCCCGAGCTCGAGGCTCCTCCCGAGCTTGAGGTCCCCGAGCTCGAGGCCCCCGAGGTCGAGGTTCCCGAGCCGACTGCCGGACGGCTGCGCCGGCTGCGCGCCCGGCTGGCTCGCTCGCAATCGACGCTCGGCCGCGGCCTGCTGTCGGTGCTCTCGCGCGACCAGCTCGACGACGAGGCGTGGGAAGAGGTCGAGGAGGCGCTCCTCAGCGCGGACGTGGGTGTCGGCGCGACGTCCGAGATCGTCGAGCGGCTGCGCACCCAGACGAAAGTGCTGGGCACTCGAAGCCCGGAGGAGCTGCGCGCCCTGCTCGCCGATGAGCTGGTCACCGCCCTGCGGCCCGACCTCGATCGCACGCTTGCCACCACGCCGCACGACGGCAACCCAGCGGTGCTGCTGGTCGTCGGCGTGAACGGCACCGGCAAAACCACTACCTGCGGCAAGCTCGCCCGCGTGCTGGTCGCCGACGGCCGCACCGTTCTGCTCGGCGCCGCCGACACGTTTCGCGCCGCTGCCGCCGATCAGCTGGCCACCTGGGGATCCCGGGTGGGCGCGGAGACGGTGCGCGGTCCCGAGGGCGGCGATCCGGCGAGCGTCGCCTTCGATGCGGTGCGTCGCGGCGCCGAAGAGCACGTCGACGCCGTGGTGATCGACACCGCTGGGCGGCTGCACACCAAGACCGGGCTCATGGACGAGCTGGGCAAGGTGAAGCGCGTCGTCGAACGGCGTGGTCCGGTCTCGGAGACGCTGCTCGTCCTCGACGCCACCACCGGTCAGAACGGCCTGGCACAGGCGCGGGTGTTCACCGAGGTGGTGGACGTGACCGGCATCGTGCTCACTAAGCTCGACGGCACCGCCAAGGGCGGCATCGTGATCAGCGTGCAGCGCGAGCTGGACGTGCCGGTGAAGCTGGTCGGCCTGGGGGAGGGCGCCGATGACTTGGCGCCGTTCGAGCCGAAGCAGTTCGTGGACGCCCTTCTCGGCTGACCCGTCTTACCCTGACCCTGCGCAACGGTGCGCGAGGAGGTTGCCATGAAGGCGCTGTACAAGCCCGCGGCGGGTCCCGGTCTGGAGCTGGTGGAACGTCCCGAGCCGTCGGTCGGCGGCAACGACGTCAAAATCCGGGTATTGCGGACGGGTATATGCGGCACCGACCTGCACATCGAGGCGTGGGACGACTGGGCGGCAGGCGCGGTGGGTGCGCCGCTGATCCCGGGTCACGAGTTCGCCGGCGAGGTGGTCGCGATCGGCGACGCGGTACGCGACGTCCGGGTCGGTGACCTGGTGTCCGGAGAGGGGCACATCGTCTGCGGGACGTGCCGCAACTGCCGGGCCGGGCGGCGCCACCTGTGCATCCGCACCGCCGGCCTCGGTGTCAACCGCGACGGTGCCTTCGCCGAATATGTCGTTATCCCGGAAAGCAACGCCTGGGTGCACCCGCCGGGGTTCGACCCGTACCTGGCGGCGATCTTCGATCCGTTCGGCAATGCAGTGCACACTGCGTTGCAGTTCCCGGTCGTCGGCGAGGACGTGCTGATCACCGGCGCCGGCCCGATCGGGCTGATGGCCGCCGCCGTGGTGCGGCACGTCGGCGCACGGTTCGTGGTGATCACTGATGTCAGCGAGCCCCGGCTGGAACTTGCCCGGCGCATGGGCGTAGATCTCGCGGTGAACGTCGCCACCAGCACCATCGCCGAGGCGCAGGAGCAGCTCGGCCTGACCGAAGGATTCGACGTCGGACTGGAGATGAGCGGCCACCCTTCGGCGCTACCTACCATGATCGACAACTTCACACACGGTGCGAAGGTCGCGGTGCTGGGGCTACCTGCCGAGCCGATCACCGTCGACTGGGTCAAGGTCGTCACGCACATGATCACGATCCGGGGTGTATACGGACGCGAAATGTTCGAGACGTGGTACGCGATGAGCGCGCTGCTGCGCTCCGGCCTCGACATCAGCCCGGTGATCACCGATCGGTTCCCGGCCGCGCAGTGGCGCGAAGCGTTTGACACCGCGCGTGGCGGTAAGTGCGGCAAGGTCGTTCTCGACTGGACGGAGCTGTAGCCATGTACGCGATCCGTGACGAACTGCAGACGACGCTCGACGAGATTCGGGCAGCTGGGCTGTACAAACACGAACGCGAGCTCGCCTCGCCGCAATCGGCACATGTGCGTTCGAACGGCGCCGAGGTGCTGAACTTCTGTGCGAACAACTATCTGGGTCTGGCCGACCACCCTGCGCTCGTCGAGGCCGCCAAGAAGGCGCTCGACGAATGGGGCTTCGGCATGGCGAGTGTGCGCTTCATCTGCGGCACGCAGACGCAGCACACGGCCCTGGAGGGCCGAATCTCAGCCTTCCTGCATACCGAGGCCACGATCCTGTATTCGTCCTGCTTCGACGCCAACGGCGGCGTGTTCGAGGTGCTGCTCGACGAGCGCGACGCAGTCATCTCCGACGAACTGAATCATGCCTCGATCATCGACGGCATCCGGTTGTGCAAGGCGGCCCGCTACCGATACCACAACCGGGACATGGCCGATCTGGAGGCGCAACTGGTGTCCGCGCGGGACGCCAGGCGCCGCCTCATCGTCACCGACGGTGTGTTCTCGATGGACGGCTACTTCGCGCCGCTCGATGAGATTTGCGCGCTTGCCGAGCGGCACGACGCGCTCGTCATGGTCGACGACTCCCATGCCGTCGGGTTTATCGGAGCGTCCGGCGCCGGGACGCCGGAGCGATCCGGCGTGCAGGACCGCGTTGACATCGTGACCGGGACCCTGGGCAAGGCGCTCGGCGGAGCGTCCGGTGGGTACGTCAGCGCTCGCGCCGAGATCGTGGAGTTGCTGCGGCAGCGCTCGCGGCCGTACCTGTTCTCCAACGCGGTGGCGCCGGCGGTGGTGGCCGGGTCGCTGGCGGCCCTCGACCTCGTCGCCGGCAGTGGCGAGCAGCGCGCGGCATTGCAGCGCAACACCGAGCTGTTCCGGGATCGCATGGTGGGCGAGGGCTTCGACGTGCTGCCCGGCGAGCACCCGATCGTGCCGGTGATGTTCGGCGACGCGGCTTTGGCGGCGCAGATCGCCGACGTCATGCTCGGCGAGGGGGTGTACGTGATCGCCTTCTCCTACCCGGTCGTCCCGAAGGGCAAAGCGCGCATCAGGGTGCAGCTGTCAGCCGCGCATTCCGAGGCAGACGTCGAGACGTGCGTGCGCGCCTTCGTCGCGGCGCGCGCCAAAGTCTCAGGATGATGCTGCTGATCGTCGGCGCCGGGGCCCGTCTCGGCGAGGCGGTCGCGCGCCGGTTCGGCCAAGACGGTTATGACGTCGGCCTCATTGCCCGGGACGAGCCGCGCTTGGCCGAGCTCGCCGCGCGCCTCAAGGACGCCGGGGTCACCACGGGCTGGGCGGTCGCCGATATCGCCGACGCCGCTGCGCTGACCACGGCGATCGGCCGGTTGGCCGACCACGCCGGAGGGGTGGACGCACTGCTGCACAACGCCTCCGCCTGGCGCGCGGCAACCACCCTCGAGCTGACGCCGGACGAGCTGCTTGCCGATCTCGCGGTCGGGGCCGCCAGCCTGCTGACCGCGGCGCAGGCGGTGGTGCCGGCGATGCGCGCAGCGGGCTGCGGCACCATCCTCGCCACCGGCTCCGGCGCTGCCGACTCGGCAACGCCGGGCGCCGCGAGCTTGGGCCCGCAGAAGGCAGCGCTACGCGCTCTCGTCCGTGCCCTGGACGCCGACCTGCGCGACGACGGCATCCACTGCGCCACGGTGACCGTCCGGGGGTTCATCAGGGAGGGCACCCGGCACGCCCCGGCGCGCATCGCCGACCTTTACG
>JBPYES010000426.1:0-6383 GCA_051984825.1 Jatrophihabitantaceae bacterium | reverse complement strand
GACCGCTACTCGCGCGCCGCAAGGAGCGAGGCTGATCGGTCCGGCGCGATCACCCTTCTGGTTTCGCACCGATTCTCGACGGTGCTCATGGCGGATCTGATCGTGTATCTCGAGGGTGGCCGCGTCGTCGAGGTCGGCAGCCATGCGGAGCTTCTCGGACAACGCGGACGGTATGCGGAGCTGTTCGAGCTGCAAGCCGCCGGGTATCGCTGACGAGAGGCCGGGCCCGCCCTCACGGCCGGGTCAGCGGCACGCCGTTGAAGACGCCGATCTCCTCGTTGTAGAGCTCGATGCCCGCACCATTCGGGTCGCGCAGATAGAGGCTGTCCAGCACGCCGCGATCCGGGCCGAGATACTCGATCTTGCGTTCGTCGAGGCGCTGCTTCGCGGCGTCGAACTGCTCCTTGTCGACGGAGATCGCGATGTGCTGTATGCCGCCGAGCGTCTCGGTGAAGTCGGGGTGCTCGTGCCCGGGAAAGTCGAAGAATCCGAGCAAGTTGCCGTGCCCCACGTCGAAGAAGAAGTGTGTGGAGCCGGCGTAGTCGCGGTTCTCGACCATCTCCACCAAGGGGAACCCGAGCAGGCCCTGGTAGAACTCGATCGTCTCCTCGACATCGCGGCAGATCAGGGCGACATGGTGCACGCCGCGCGCTGTCGTGGGCGTCCTAGGTTCGTGTAGGTACTTCTGGTGCAGTTGCTGGCGGCGCTCACGGATCCGGGCGAGCTCCGCGTCGCTAGGCTCAGGCATGCTCGATCCCTTCGACGCCTTCCAGGCTAGGCCGCATCACTGGGCCACGCGCTTCACATCCGGCAGCCGGTACCACCGGGCCGCCGTGCCACCGAAGATCTCCTGACGTTCGGCCGCTGTCAGCCCGGCGGTCAGCGCTGTCGCGGTGGCGACCCACACCTCGTATGTCGTCGCCAGCAGGCATACCGGCCAGTCCGAACCGAACATGATGCGGTCAGGTCCGAATGCCTCGATCAGTACGTCGGCGTATGGCCGCAGCTGCTCGACCGTCCAGGCAGTGTGATCGGCCTCGGTCACCAACCCAGACAGCTTGACGGCGACGTTGGGCATCAGCGAGAGGTCGGCGATATCCGACGCCCACGGCTCCAGCCCACCCGCGGCGATGTCGGGCTTGCCCCCGTGGTCGAGGACGAATCGCAGCTGCGGTAGTTCGGCTGCCGTCTCGACCGCCGCGGCCAGCTGGGACGGCCGGACAAGCAGGTCGAAGGCGAGGCCCGCGTCGGCCACAGCGGCGAGCCCGCGGCGCACGTCGCGGCGGCACAGCCAGCGCGGATCCGGCTCGTCCTGGACCAGATGCCGAATGCCGACAAGCGACGCCGCACCGGGCTGAGCGGTCAGGCCAGCCAGTCGCGTGCGGACGTCCGGGCCGGTGAGGTCGGTCCACCCGACCACGCCCGCGACGACCGGCTCACGTGCGGCCAGTGCGAGCAGTTCCGGCGTCTCGTCCGGCACGGCAAGGGTCTGGATCATGACGACCGCGTCGAAGTGGTTGGTGGCGAGCGCAGGCTGGACGTCCGCCAGCGAGAACGACCGCTGCAGGTCGGGCATCCCGACCGTCCAGGGTTGCGGACGTACCGCGAGATCCCAGACGTGTAGGTGCGCGTCGATTCGCACTCCACCGAACTCACCCATCGCGTAACCTCTGTCGCTGCCGGCCCAGCCCGTCGATCTCCAGCTCGACGATGTCCCCGGCGCGCAGGTACGGCTTGTCGGGGCGTCCGAGCGCGACGCCGGCCGGCGTGCCGGTGTTGATCACGTCGCCGGGATGCAGCACCAGGAACTGGCTCACGTACCACACGAGATGGTGCACGCCGAAGATCATCTGCTCAGTGGTGCCGTCCTGGCGCGGTTCGCCGTTCACCCACAGTCGCAGGCCGAGTGCCTGAGGGTCAGGCACCTCGTCTGCGGTCAGAATCCATGGGCCTAGCGGGTTGAACGTCTCGCAGTTCTTGCCTTTGTCCCACTGCCCGCCGCGTTCCAACTGGAACTCCCGCTCGGACACGTCGTTGCTGAGCACGTAGCCTGCGATGCACGGCCCTGCCTCGTCCGGCGAGGCAAGGTAGCGGGCCGGCCGGCCGATCACCACGCCGAGTTCGACCTCCCAGTCCGTCTTGGTCGACCCGCGCGGGATGAGCACATCGTCGTCCGGACCGACGACGGTGTCCGCGGCCTTCAGGAAGATGATCGGTTCAGCCGGAATGTCCGCGCCGGTCTCGGCGGCGTGGTCGCGGTAGTTGAGCCCGATGCAGACGATCTTCCCGGGCATGATCGGGGGGCCGAGCCGTCCCACCTCGGAAACCACGGGCAGCGCCGCAACGTCGAACGTCGAGCCGGCCAGTACCGCGCCGGCGACGTCCGGCGCGACCGGCGTGAGGTCATGCCAGACGCCGTCGGTGCCGCTGACGATCGGACGTTCCGTGCCGGGTGCGCCGTGCCGGGCTAGCCGCATTCGCTGATCCTCCGTGGTTTACGTCGAGAGACTAACTATCACGTCGAGGGTGCGCGGACCGTGCACCCCTTCGACTCGGTTCAGCTCGATGTCGCTGGTCGCGCTCGGCCCGCTGATCCACGTCTGCGGCCGTGCCGGGTCGAGGGACGCGATCGCATCCGGCACGATCGCCCGCACCTGCTCGGCGCGCACCACGACGAGCAGGTAGTCGGGCACGAGACTCAACGCGCGCGGGCCCTGACCGGGGCCGTGGTCGAGGATGATCGTCCCTGTCTCGGCGACGGCCACCGCGCAGGTGGTGAGCGCCCCGTCGACCGCGTCGAGGTCGGCGGTGGTGAGCGGTTCGTGGGCGACCTTGAGGCTCGCGGGTAGCCATTCGGCGGGGAAGCCGTCCGGGACTACGAGGCGCCGGCTGCCGGAAATCTCCGCGATGCGCCCGGCAACCTCGCCCGCTCGGCAGCGGTACACGTCCGCTCGGTAGTCGGCCACCCGTTCGACGAACATGTCCAGGTCGGGGGCGAGGCTGCCGGCGGCCCGGTAGTCGCGGGGGATCGGCGCCGGTGCCGGTCGGTCGGCCAGCGCCGCCCGGATCCGCGAGAGGATCTCGTCCCGAGCGCTCACTGTCCTTCCCACCAGTCGCGGAACGTCTGGGGTGGCGGTTGTGGCAGGTCACGCGAGCGCACCCATGCCGAGAGGGGTGGCGGCAACGCCCGCCGCCGGCGCAGCAGCCGGCCTAGCCGAGCGGCCCGCAGGGCGCGGGCCCAACGCGTGGAGTCGGACATCGTCCAGGCCGCGGCAGCCATGGCGGCGCGTTCCGGGGTGCGGCCCTTTGACTCGACCGCCTTGGCGCGCAGATGCACCAGCATGGACGGGATGTCGATCGCGACCGGGCACACGTCATAGCAGGCCCCGCACAAGGACGACGCGAACGGCAACGACGTGTTGTGCTCCACGCCGGTGAGCTGTGGCGAGAGCACAGCCCCGATCGGGCCCGGGTAGACCGAACCGTAGGCGTGCCCGCCGGTGCGCTCGTACACGGGGCAGACGTTCAGGCAGGCTGAGCATCTGATGCAACGCAGCGCAGCGCGGCCGCGCGGGTCGGAGAGTGTCGCGGTGCGGCCGTTGTCGAGCAGCACAAGGTGGAATTCCTGGCCCTCGACGGCACCGGCCCACATGGAGGTGTAGGGGTTCATCCGCTCGCCGGTGGACGAGCGAGGCAGCAACTGCAGGAACACCTCGAGATCGCGCCATGTCGGCACCAGCTTCTCGATGCCCATGACCGTGATGAGCGTGCGCGGCAGGGTCAGGCACATCCGGCCGTTGCCCTCGCTCTCCAGGACGGAGAGCGTGCCGGTCTCGGCCACCGCGAAGTTGGCGCCGGATATGGCGACCGACGCGGACAGGAACTGCTGCCGCAGGTGCTGACGGGCGGCCTCGGCAAGTGCGGCCGGCTCGTCCGTCAGCGATGGATCGGCATCGCGCATCTCGCGCAGGAAGATTTCCCTTATCTCGGCGCGGTTTCGGTGGATGGCCGGTACCAGAATGTGCGATGGTGTGTCGTGTCCGAGCTGCACGATCAGCTCGGCGAGGTCTGTCTCGTAGGCGGTGATTCCGGCATCGGCCAGCGCCTCGTTCAGGCCAATCTCCTGCGTGGCCATCGACTTGACCTTGACGACGCTCGTTGCACCGGCACGGCGCACCAGCCGGGTGACGATCCGGTTGGCTTCGTCGGCATCGCGGGCCCAGTGCACCGTACCGCCGCGTACGGTCACTTCTTGCTCGAGTTGCACGAGGTAGCGCTCGAGATTCGCGAGCACCTCGTCCTTGATGGCCGCACCCGCATCGCGAAGCGCGGCCCAGTCGGGTAGCTCCTCGACGACGGCGGCACGCTTGGCGCGGATGGTGGCGGTCGCCCGGCCCAGGTTGCGGCGCAGTTGCGTGTCCGAAAGCGCCTTCTGGGCAGCCTCCGGGAACGGCACGCCGCTCAGATGCCCGGTCATGACGCCAAGATCTCTGCCAAGTGGACGGTGCGCACCCCGGTGTTCAGCCGGGACAGCCCACCGCCGATGTGCATCAGGCACGACGAGTCGCCCGCGGTGCACACCTCGGCGCGGGTCGCCAACACGCCCGCCATCTTGTCCGCCAGCATCGCTGTGGACACGTCCGCGTTCTTGACCGCGAACGTCCCGCCGAATCCGCAGCAGGTGTAGGCATCCGGCAACTCGACAAGCTCCAGTCCGCGCACTTCGCGCAACAGCCGCAACGGGCGGTCGCCGACTCGCAGCAGCCGCAGCGAATGACACGTCGGGTGGTAGGTCACCCGGTGCGGAAAGTATGCGCCGACGTCCGTCACCTGCAGCACGTCTACCAGGAATTCCGATAACTCGTACGTGTGACGTGCCACCAGTTCGGCGCCGTCGACCAGCACGTCGTCCCCGTACTGCCGAGCTACGTCGGCGTGCTGGTGCCTGATGGCGCCCGCGCATGAGCCGCTCGGCGCCACGATCGCGTCGTAGTCCAAGAAGGTCTCGACGTGATTGCGCACCAACGGCAGCGCCTCGCGCGGATAGCCGGAGTTGACGTGCATCTGCCCGCAGCACGTCTGTCGCAATGGCACCTCCACCTCGTGGCCCAGGCGGCGCAGCAGTCGCACAGTCGCCTTGCCCACGTCCGGGAACAGCGCGTCCACAAGGCAGGTGGCAAAGACGGCAACACGCACCCCGACAGGCTAACGGGCTGAACCGGCGCGGGCGCCGCCCCGCGATCGCAAGTAGGCCCGCCGAGGCGCGGGCCCTGCCCACGTCTAGGAGGCGTTGCAATGGTTAGTAAACGGGGCCTCATTGCGGCCGCGGTGGCCGCGGCCTTTGTCGGGGCGCTCGGCCTGCCGGCCGGGGCCCAGAACGGCGGCGGCACCACGTTCACGCAAGAGAACCTGGTATCGGACCAGCCCAACGTCGCCACGCTGACCGATCCCAACCTCGTCAACGCCTGGGGCATGTCGCGCGGGGCGAACACGCCGGTCTGGGTCTCGGACAACGGCACGGATCAGGCCACCCTCTACACCGGCGACAACGGCATTGCGCCCGTATCAATCGTGCCGCTGGTGGTAAGCATCCCGGGCGGCGCGCCGACCGGGCAGGTCTTCAACGACACGACCGCGTTCGACCTCCCGGGCACCACGTCGCAGGCCCGGTTCATGTTCGCCGGTGAGAACGGCAACCTGGCGGCCTGGAACGGCGGCAGCGCAGCCGTTTCGGTTGGACCCACCGGCAACGACGCCGTCTACAAGGGGCCGGCGCTCGACCACAGCCCGTCCGGTCCGCTGCTGCTAGCCGCGAATTTCCATGACAACCGCATCGACGTCTTCGACGGCAGCTTCACCCGGCTGCCGGTCGACCTCCTGTTCCGCGATCCGTTCCTGCCGCGCGGGTATGCGCCGTTCAACGTCGCCGAGATCGGTAGCCGTATCTACGTCACGTACGCGAAGCAGGACGCGGCCGCACACGACGATGTGGCCGGACCTGGTCACGGATTCGTCGATGTGTTCACCAACTACGGTGTCTTCGTGAAGCGGCTCGTCAGCCGCAGCGTGCTGAACTCGCCGTGGGGCATGGTGATCGCACCGTCGAGCTTCGGGCAGTTCGCCGGCGACCTGCTGATCGGCAACTTCGGCGACGGGCGGATCCATGCGTTCGACCCGAACACCGGCGCGTTCCGCGGCACGCTGCGCGGCACGAACGGGCGGCCGCTGGTGATCGACGGCCTCTGGGGTCTGCTGGTGGGCGATGCTGCGGCCGGTGGCCCGGACGCGCTGTGGTTCAGCCCAGGGCCGGACGACGAGTCGCACGGCCTGGTCGGCGTGCTGCGGGCCGGCTGAGAAGAGCCGGCTCAGGCGAGTAGCTGCCG
>JBPYES010000425.1:0-12591 GCA_051984825.1 Jatrophihabitantaceae bacterium | reverse complement strand
GTGGCGGCGGGCGGCGGCCAGGCTCCGATTGACCTTGCCGCCGCGTCGCTGCGCGAGCTCGACGACGCACAGGCCGAGGCGGCCGCGGCGAAAATCCCGTGGTGGGGCATTACCCAGCTCGGCGCTGAGGTCACCAGTGCATTCAGTGCCGCGCCGGCGTACCGCGGCGACACCGAGGCCGCCATGGCCGACCTCAAGGAGTGGACCCGCGACGACTGGCAGGTCGCGCTCGTCTTCGACGGGCACGGGACCGCCCAACGCGCCGCCGAGCGGCTGGCCGCCGCCGACGTACCCGCCCGACTCGACACGGGCGTGCAGCCCGGCGTCGCCCACATCACGACGGGATGCCTTAACGGCGGCATGATCGCGCCCGAGCTTCGGCTCGCGTTCCTCACCGAGGCCGACGTCACCGGCCAGCGTGGCTCGCTCACCCGCGACACGTCGCGTATGCCGAGCCGGCGGCGCAACGCGATCGACCCGGTGCTGCTTCAGGCGGGCGACTTCGTGGTCCACGAGCAGCACGGAGTCGGCAGGTACGTCGAGATGGTGCGCCGCACCGTCAACGGCGGCGAACGTGAGTACCTGATCATCGAGTACGCCCCGTCGAAACGCGGACAACCCGGTGATCGCCTTTACGTACCGACAGATTCGCTCGACCAGGTCACCAAGTACGTCGGCGGCGACAACCCGTCCCTCAGCCGCCTCGGCGGCGCCGACTGGGCCAAGACGAAAGGCCGCGCGCGCAAGGCGGTTCGCGAAATCGCGGCCCAGCTCATCCGTCTCTACGGCGCGCGGATGGCCACCAAGGGATATGCGTTCAGCGCGGACACCCCGTGGCAGCGCGAATTGGAAGACGCCTTCCCGTATGTCGAGACGCCCGACCAGCTCGCCGCGATCGACGAGGTCAAGGCCGACATGGAACGTCCTGTGCCGATGGACCGCATCATCTGCGGCGACGTCGGCTACGGCAAGACCGAGGTGGCCGTACGCGCAGCGTTCAAGGCGGTGCAGGACGGCAAGCAGGTGGCCGTGCTCGTCCCGACGACGCTGCTGTCCCACCAGCACTTGTCGACGTTCCGCGAGCGGATGGCGCAGTTCCCGGTGGAGGTCCGCGAGCTGTCCCGGTTCACGCCGGCGTCCGAGGTCGAGGCGACGATGACCGGCATCGCCGGCGGCAGCGTCGACATCGTGATCGGCACGCACCGCATCCTTCAGCAGAACGTGCGGTTCAAGGATGTCGGCCTGGTCGTCGTCGACGAAGAGCAACGTTTCGGCGTCGAGCACAAGGAATACCTCAAGGCGCTGCGCACGGCCGTCGACGTGCTGACCATGTCGGCCACGCCGATCCCGCGCACGCTGGAGATGTCGCTCACCGGAATCCGGGAGATGACGACGATCCTGACCCCGCCCGAGGAGCGGCATCCGATCCTGACGTTCGTCGGCGCACAGGACGAGCGGCAGATCGCAGCTGCCGTCCGGCGCGAGCTGCTGCGTGACGGGCAGGTCTTCTATATCCACAACCGCGTCGAATCGATCAACCGGGCGGCCGAGCGGGTGGCCAAGCTGGTACCGGAGGCGCGTATTGCCGTGGCGCACGGGCAGATGAGCGAAGACGCACTTGAGCAGGTCATGCTCGGCTTCTGGGAGAAGCGCTACGACGTGCTGGTGTGCACGACCATCGTCGAGTCGGGGCTGGACATCCCGAACGCGAACACGCTGATCGTTGAGCGCTCGGACATGTTCGGCCTGTCGCAGCTGCATCAGCTGCGCGGGCGTGTGGGACGGGCGCGCGAACGCGGGTACGCGTACTTCCTGTATCCGCCGGAGCGTCCGCTCACTGAGACCGCCTACGACCGGTTGGCCACGATTGCCCAGCACACCGAACTCGGCGCCGGCATGGCGGTGGCGATGAAGGATTTGGAGATCCGCGGCGCGGGCAACCTGCTGGGCGGCGAGCAGTCCGGGCACATCGCCGGCGTGGGCTTCGACCTGTACGTGCGCCTCGTTGGTGAGGCGGTGGCGGAGTATCGCGGTGACGGCACGGAAGAGGCCGCCGACGTGAAGGTCGACCTGCCCGTCGACGCCAACCTGCCGGTGGAGTACCTGCCGGGCGAGCGGCTGCGCCTCGAGGCGTATCGCTCCCTGGCGAGCGCGGCGACGGACGAGGCGGTCGAGGCCGTACGCGAGGAACTCATCGACCGGTTCGGCCCGCTCCCGGCGCCGGTGGAGAACCTCCTTGCCGTGGCACGGTTCAAGGTGCTGTGCCGTCGTTACGGGGTCAGCGAGGTGACGCTGCAAGGTGCCTCGGTTCGCTTCTCCCCGCTCGACCTGCCCGAGTCGGCGCAGCTGCGGCTCCGCCGTCTCTACGACCGGGCGGTGTACAAGCAGGCTGTAGGAACCGTGTCGGTGCCGCGTCCGAGACAGGGTGGGATGGGTAGCGAGGCGCTACGCGACATTGCCCTGCTGCAGTGGTGCGGCCAGGTGCTGGAACAGATCACCGGTACCGCGCAGTCCTGATCGATCTAGGTCGCCCGATCAGGCAGATCGTCCCGCCTCATTATCGTCCGGAGTAGGCAGGGTCGAAGTCGTCCGGCGGGTCAGCCAGTCCGAAGTAGTGCTCGATCGCCTGGACAGAACGGCGGGCTGCGTAGCCATCGCCATAGGGGTTCACGGCGTTCGCCATGGTCGCGTAGTGGTCTGCGTCGTCGAGTAGTGCTGCGACCTCGCGGACGATCGTCGCCTCATCGGTGCCGACCAGCCGGACAGTGCCGGCCTCCACCGCCTCCGGGCGTTCGGTGGTCTCGCGCATTACGAGTACTGGCTTGCCGAGGCTGGGGCCTTCTTCTTGGACGCCGCCGCTGTCGGTCAGGATGAGGTGGCTGTCCTGCATCAGTCGGCAGAACTGCCCGTACGGCAACGGCTCGGTGATCGCGACGTTGGGTAGGCCCGCCAATGGCGGCAGCAGCACCTCGCGCACGACTGGATTCAGATGCGCCGGCAGGACGAACGTCACATCCGGGTAGCGGCGGGCCAGGGTGGCGATAGCACGCGCCGACGCGGCCATCGGCGCGCCCCAAGACTCGCGGCGGTGCGCCGTGATCAAAACGCTGCGGCCGTCCAGCCGTTCGAGGGAGAGATCGGAATAGGCCAGGCGGCGCGCCACCACCGAGTGCAGCGCGTCGATGACGGTGTTGCCCGTGACGAAGATCTGCGACGGCTTGACGTTCTCGGCGACGAGATTGGCTCGGGACGTGCGCGTGGGCGCCAGGTGCAGGCTGGCCAGCTGCGAGGTCAGCCGGCGGTTGATCTCCTCGGGGAACGGGTTGTACGGATCGGAGGTGCGCAGTCCCGCCTCGACGTGCACCACGGGCACCTGCGCGTAGAACGCCGCCAGCGCCGCCACGAACGAGGTGGTGGTGTCGCCCTGCACGACCACAGCAGCCGGCGCCTCGGCGCCGATCACGTCACTCAACCCGGACAGCGCGCGCACCGTCACGTCCGTCAGCGTCTGCCGCGGCGTGATGATGTCCAGGTCGTGCACCGGCTCGATGCCGAACAGCTGGTTGACCTGGTCGAGCATCTCGCGGTGCTGCCCCGTGACGACGGGCAGCGGTCGCAGGTGTTCCGATGCCGCCAGCTGTCCGATCAGCGGGGCGAGCTTGATCGCCTCGGGCCGCGTGCCGTAGATGACCATTATTCGGTCCATGTGGATCCCCCCGGACTCCAGTCGCTCGATAGTACGACGACTTGCTCGTTCGCGCCCGGCGGGCACCTCGACATTTGCAGTTACCATCTCGCCTATGTTTGCGAACGCGACCCGGTCGAGTGACCGATACGAGCAACTCGTCCGGCGCCAACGGGCGGAACTACAAGACGCCTACCTCAAGGGTGTTCGTCGTCTGCGCTGGGACGCCGGGCGTCTTGCCGCCGAGCGGGAACGGCGACTGCGGGAGTTGCTGCGCTGGGCGGCCGACCATTCGCCGTTCTGGCAGGCTCGACTCGAAGGACATGACCTGTCGACGTTCACCGAAGCCGACCTGCCGTCACTGCCGATCCTCACCCGGGCCGAGATGATGGCCGAGTTCGACAATCTGATCACCGCCCCCGGCTTGACGCTCGCCCGCGTGAAGGAACACGTCGCGCAGTTGGATGGCGACGGGTATCTCGACGACGAGTACCGCGCGATTGTGACGACCGGCTATACCGGGACAGAAGCGATCCAGCTCTACGGCTGGGACTCCTTCGTGACGTTCGTGATGCAAGGTTCCCGTTGGACGGGCCGGCGTGGCGAAGACCCCGAGGCCGTCCTGGTGCAGGCGTTCGCGTGCAGTGCCAGACACGAGTCCGGCGCATTCCACGCCTTCAGCACTTTCGAGAGCGGAGGACCACCCTCGCATTGCTTCGCCGGCACGATGCCACTGAGCGAGATGGTCGACGGTCTCAATCAGGCCCGTCCCAAGGTGGACGCTCTTCAGGGGTGGCCGAACGTCATCCGGCGGCTCGCCTTGGAGGCGCTTGCCGGCCGCTTGACAATCACCCCGACCTGGGTCGCCGTGGCCGGCGAGATGTGCACGCCGGCGATCCGAGAGGCGGTCCGGGCGGCGTGGGGCATGGAGCCGGCGGAGTTCTGGGGCTGTTCTGACGGCACGTATGCCTTTCCGTGCGGTGTCGGGGAGGGCATGCACATCGCCGACGACCTGGTGATCCTGGAATCAGTCGACGCCGAGGGCAATGTGGTGCCGTACGGGCAACCTGGGGATCGGCTGTTGCTCACCAACCTGTACAACCTCGACCAGCCACTGATCCGCTATGACATCGCCGACTCGGTGACGATCAGCGACGAGATGTGTCCGTGCGGTTGTGCCCATAAGCGCATCACGGGTGTTCATGGGCGGATCGACGGCGAGTTCGGGTACGACGGCGGGGTCTCGGTGCCCCGTCGCGCGGTAGAGCGCGCCATCCTGGCCGCTCCCGGCCTTACCGACTTCTCCGTCCGCCAAACGCCACACGGGCTGGACGTATCAGTCGTGACCAACGGATCGGGTGATCTCGAGCGCCTGCGGGCCGACCTCGCGGACGTGCTACGTCGCAGCGGACTGCAATCACCCGAGGTCACCGTCGGGGAGGTCGACGACCTCGACCGATTCTGGTCCGGCAAGACGCGGCAGTTTGAGCCGATCGCGCCATCTTGATACCGCACTGACCGGCTGGCCGCGATAGCTGCCGTGCCGTCGTTACGGTGTACAAGCAGGCTGTAGAAACTCAGGCGGTGCCTGCGTAGTAGACGCTCACGCCTCCGCCGACCGTGGTGATGCCGCTCAGTCCGTAGACCTGCTCGTAGTGACTGGTGTCGTCGTTGTAGCGCCAAACCGTCCCGTCGTTCTTCAGCGCGAGCACTCCGGGCACGAAGAACCCGGGTCCCGGGGCAATGGCCGTGATGGCGTTCAGGTCTGGCAGCTGGTGCATCTTCGACGTGTCCCCATGAGCGTCCAGCTGCCATACCGTGCCGTCCAGGCACAGCTCGAAGTTGACGTCTCCGGCGCCGAGCACCGAGCTGCCGACCAAGCACGCTCCGGTCAGCTGCTGCGGTGCGGTCGGCGTGTTCGAGCCGTATTGCATGCCCCACTGCCATAGCCGGCCGGCTGAGTCGACGGCGTAGCTGAGGTCGCCCGCGCCCGCGATCGACACGATGTCGGACAGGCCGACTACCTGTACCGGCTGTGTGCGATTGGCCGTCGTGCCGTCGCCGAGCTGTGCCCGGTTGTTGCGCCCCCACGCCCACACCGTGCCGTCAGCCTTGACGGCATAGCCGATCTGGTTGGCAGCGCCGATCCGGATGACATCCGAGATCGCGACCGGCGCTGGGGAAGCGTTTCCACCGGTGCGGCCGAGTTCGCCGCTGAGGTTGTCGCCCCACGACAACACCGTGCCGTCGCCGCGCAGGGCAAAGCCGGTTCCGGACAGGATGCCTGATGCGGCCAGTGCGGTAACGCCGGTCAGGCCCGCGACAGTGTGCACCGACGCCGACGAGTCGAGCGGATAGGTCGGATCGTGTCGGTACGGCGGGGCGGGCGCCCGCCAGCCGGTCACCGTGCCGTCCGGGCGGAGTGCGAACGAGTCGCCGGACCGGAACTCGATGATCGAGCTCACGCCGTGGACGCCGTTCGTCCGTACCGCCGGCATGACCGGCTGGGTTGCCGGGTAGGTCGGCTGATCCCAGGTATTCCACATGCCGGCTGCCGATGGCGTCGCCGGGGGTCGTACGAAGTAGCCGCTCGCGTCGACGAGGATGTTGCCGGCAGCCGCGCTGTAGAGGTTGGCAGCGCCGTTCGCCCCGACGGTGGTGATCGCGGCATTGTTGATGACCGCACCCACCTTGGTATTGAGATCCGACGTCGGGGGCCGGGACGTGCCGGCGGGGTAGGCGGACACGAACCCTGCCGCAGGAGGTGACACGCTTGTGAGCGTCAACACGACGGCCGTTGTCGGCGTCACCGATCGCACCGACGGAGCCGCGTTGCTGGCGGAGCCGTCGACGGTCAGCGGGATCGCGTTCGTCTTACCGGGCGTGCTCCACTTCGGGTTCGACGCTTGGCGGCTGTCGACCAGGCGCGTCGCCGGTGACGGCACGAAGTACGACCCGCCCCGGCTCGAGTTCGCGCCGGTGAAGTAGCCGGCGACGTCTACAACGAGGTGGGTGGTTCCGGCCGAGTTGTAGAACGAGATCTTGCCGCCGGTTCCGACGGGGACGATCGCGCGCTTCGCCACGACGGCACCGCGTGCGAAGTACGCGCTCCAACCGGCGCGGGCCGAACCCGCCGGGAAGGCGGTTACGTATCCGGCGCTCGTCGGCCCGACGGCGGTCATGTTGATGACGACAGCCGCGACGCCGGCGCTCGGCACGCCTCCACGACCGGTTACCTGCAAGGTGGTGGTGCGCCCGGCGCCCGGGGCGGTACCGCCGATGGTGGAGCGGGTGTCCATGAGCCGTGCCGGGGTGAGCGGATCGAAGAGCCCCGACGTGGTGCTCGCGTTGTCGGCTGCCGTGTAGTACCCCTCGATGTCGACACCGACGTCGATGGCTGATGTCGTCCGCACCCCGATATAGCCCTGGCTGTCCACGGGCACGATGGCCATCTGGGCGACCGTCTGATGCGCTGCAAAGTTGATGTTCGAGGTGCCCTTCCAGCCAGTCGCCGGATCGAAGGCCGCAATCCAGCCGGCCGTTGCCGGGTTGATGACGGTGAGGTCGATCGCGACGGCCGAGACACCGATTGCCGGCACGCCACCGGAACCTACGCCGGCGACCTTGATCCCGACGTCCTTGTTCGGGTCGAATCGGCCGTATAACCGCGTGTCGTAGATGCGAGACGGACTCACCGGGACGTAGCTGCCACCGGGCAGTAGTGACGCGTTTTGGGCGCCGGCAGGCCGAGCAACGACGACAACGGCAAATGCCACGACGGGCACAGCCGCACACAGCGCAATGTGAACGTTCTTCACCAACGATTCCCTCCCAGGATCGGCGCTCGTTGAGAGCGCTCTCAGTTCCTATCAGATATCTGGCGAAGTCGGAAGTCTGTTAATTGCGTGACAGATACCCCTTACAGGCCTAGCACGGGCGATCACGGGTCGTGGTGCTGCGGGGGTGTCGTTAGCGCGATACGTACTCGAGTTGAGCCCAATGCGGCCCGGACAGCGCCGCATGAGAGCCTAGCGCGGTGAGATTTCGTCGGATCGCTGCTTGCGCCGCCGCCGCGCTGGCGCTGTGCGGGCTCGCCGCCTGCGGCACCAAGGCCGGAGCGGCCGCGTTCGTCGGCGGGACGCGGATCTCCGACGCCGATGTGAATCAGTACCTGACCGTACAGGCGACGCCGTATTCGAACGGCCAAGGTCAGGAGATCCGGCCGAGGGTGGTCGTGCTTCAGACGCTGATCCTGCAGGAATTGCTGCAGCAGGCGCTGGCCAAGAGTGGTGGCCCGGCGACCGACTCCGAGCTGGCCCAAGTACGTGACAGCGTGCTGCAAGGGGCGACCGAGGAGCAGCTGACCTCGCAGATCACCAAGTCGAACTTCGACGCGTCCTTCGAACCGGTGTACCTGCGGACACAGGAGCTGTTCGCTGTCTTGGGCGAGCGCGCCCACGCGACGAGTGCCGATGAAGTTATCGCGGCGGTGAACAAGCACAACATCGGTGTCCAGGTCAGCCCTCGCTACGGCACGTGGGACAGCAAGCAGTTCGGGCTCCAGGGCGACGCCCTCGCCCCCGGCCTGAGCGCGGTGCTGACCACCGGCTCGACGGGTTCGGCGCCGCCGACGCCATGAGCGCCCATGAGTGAGCCGTTGCTGCGCGCCGTGGCCGTCATGGATCAGCTTCGGTCGCCCGGCGGCTGCCCGTGGGACGCCGCACAAACGCACCGGTCGCTCGCCAAGTACCTGCTCGAGGAGACGTACGAGACCCTCGAGGCGATCGAGACGGACGATGTTGCGCTGCTGCGCGAGGAGCTGGGCGATCTGCTGCTGCAGGTGCTGTTTCATGCGCGACTCGCCGAGGAGCTGCCGGAGGGGGAACGCTTCTCCATCGACGACGTGGCGAGCGATCTCGTCGCCAAACTGGTGCACCGGCATCCGCACGTGTTCGCCGACGTCAAGGTCGACGGCGCTGCCGAGGTCAACGAGAACTGGGAGCGGCTCAAGGCGGAGGAGAAGGCGCGCGCGTCGATCGTCGAGGGCGTCCCTATGGGGCAGCCGGCGCTGGCGCTGGCCGCCAAGTTGGTGTCCCGTGCGCAGCGGGCGGGCACCGACGTGCCGATCGCAGACGACGGGTTCGGCCGGCGGCTCTTCGAACTCGTCCGCGAGGCCGTCGCCGCCGGCGTCGACCCCGAACTCGCGCTACGCGAGACGTCCCGCGCATACCGGGACGCCCTTGCGGGCCAAGCGCGATGACCGAGGCGCCCAGCTACCGCGTCGACCCGCCTTATGAGGCGGACGAGCGGGCGATGCTGCTCGCATACCTCGACTACCACCGCGCCACGCTGAGATGGAAGTGCGAGAACCTGACCCCTGGGCAGCTGGCCACCCGCGCCGTGCCGTCATCCACGCTGTCGCTGCTCGGCATCATCCGCCACCTTGCGGATGTCGAGCGGGGGTGGTTCGACCGGGTCGAGGGCGTGCGGCGGCCCTTGGTCTACGCAACCGAGGCCGAGCCGGACCTCGATTTCGACGGAGCGATCGCCGATCCCGAGGTGGTGCGCGATGCCTACGCGAACTGGGACGCCGAGGTCGAGCACTCGCGCGAAGTCGTGCGGCACACCCCGCTCGAGGCCACATTCGTTCATCCGCGCGTCCGCGAGCCGATATCGCTGCGGTGGCTGCTGCTGCACATGATCGAGGAGTACGCCCGCCACAACGGGCACGCGGACTTTCTACGCGAGGCGCTAGACGGCGCCACGGGCGAATGACGCCACCTAGACACTGAGTCGCCAATCGGTCACGCTGCAACCAACATCCGTGTCCAGGAGGTGACGATGGATACCCGCAGACTGGATATTCGCGAACTGGATGTTCGCAAACTTGTCGGGGAGGCGGCGGGCACCGGGTGCCTGGTCTTCTTCGCAGTCGGCACCGCGACGCTCTCCTTCGGCTTCGGGACCGCCGGGCAAGTGCCCGCTGCCGGGGTGGTCGTCACCGCCCTGGCGTTCGGGCTGGTGCTGCTCGCCCTCGTATACGCGCTAGGGGCGATATCCGGCTGCCACATCAACCCCGCCGTGACGCTGGGCTTCCTCGTCGCCCGGCGGATCCCGCTCTCCGAGGCGCTCGCGTACTGGGTCGCCCAGATCGTCGGCGCCATCCTCGGCGCGCTGGTGCTGTGGGGGATGTTCAACGGCGCGCAGGGTTACTCGACGAACAAGCAGGGTCTCGGCGCCAACGGGTTCGGCAGCGCGTCGATGGTCCACCTGAACGCGGCTGGCGCATTCCTCGCGGAAGTGCTGCTCACGTTCCTGTTCGTCTTCGTGGTGCTCGCTGTGACTCGCAAGGCGGCGTGGCCGCAACTCGGCGGGGTTGCGATCGGGCTCGCGCTCACGACCGTGCATCTGATCGGTATCCCACTCACCGGCACGTCGGTGAACCCGGCCCGAAGCATCGCCCCGGCACTGTTCGTCGGCGGGACGGCGCTGAGCCAGCTGTGGCTGTTCATCATCGCGCCGCTCGTGGGCGGGCTGATCGCAGCGCTGGTCAGCACGTACTTCTATCCCGAGCCGGTGCCGGCGCCTGAACTGAGTGCCGTCGCAGTCTGAGATCGGCGGGGCGTCGCGGGTCGCCGCGGCGCCGCGGATAGGCTCAATTACATGGCGACGATCGAGGCTGTCGGGGCGCGCGAGATCCTCGACTCGCGAGGGAATCCCACCGTCGAGGTCGAAGTGGCACTCGACGACGGCACAGTAAGTCGCGCAGCCGTCCCGAGTGGGGCGTCTACCGGCGCGTACGAGGCGGTAGAGCTGCGCGACGGCGACGAGCGCTACGGCGGCAAGGGCGTGCGCAGGGCGGTCGACGCAGTCCTCGAGACGATCGGCCCTGAGCTCGTCGGCTTCGAGGCGAGCGAGCAGCGGCTGATCGACGCTGCGCTGATCGACCTTGACGCAACGCCGGACAAGAGCCGGCTCGGTGCGAACGCGATCCTCGGGGTCTCACTGGCGGTTGCCAGGGCGGCTGCGGACTCCGCAGAACTGCCGCTGTTCCGCTACCTCGGCGGGCCGAACGCTTACCTGCTGCCCGTGCCGATGATGAACATCCTCAACGGCGGTGCGCACGCCGACTCCAACGTCGACGTCCAGGAGTTCATGGTCGCGCCCATCGGCGCGGCGACGTTCTCCGATGCGCTGCAGCAAGGCGCCGAGGTGTACCACGCGTTGAAGTCGGTCCTGAAGTCGAAGGGACTCGCGACAGGGCTCGGCGACGAGGGAGGCTTCGCCCCGAACCTCGACTCCAACCGCGAGGCGCTCGACCTGATCGTCGAGGCCATAGGCAAGGCCGGCCTGGCCCCGGGCACCGACATCGCGCTCGCCCTCGACGTCGCGGCCACCGAGTTCTACAAGGACGGCAGCTACGAGTTCGAGGGCAAGCCGACATCTGCCGACGACATGATCACCTACTACGAGTCGCTGCTCGCCGCCTACCCGATCGTCTCGATCGAGGACCCGTTCGCCGAGGATGACTGGGACGCCTGGAAGTCATTGACAGATCGGCTCGACGACGTCGTGCAGATCGTGGGCGACGACCTGTTCGTCACGAACCCGAACCGCATCGCTCGCGGCATCGAGCTGGGGGCCGCGAACGCCCTGCTTGTGAAGGTGAACCAGATCGGCACACTCACCGAGACATTCGACGCCGTCGAGCTCGCGCATCGCCACGGATACCGGTGCATGCTGTCGCACCGCTCCGGTGAGACGGAGGACACCACGATCGCCGATCTCGTGGTGGCCACCAACTGCGGGCAGATCAAGAGCGGCGCCCCGGCACGCAGCGAACGGGTGGCGAAGTACAACCAGCTGCTGCGTATAGAAGAGGAGCTCGACGACGCGGCGCGCTACGCCGGCGCGCGGGCGTTCCCGAGGTTCGGGGCGGCGTGATAGGGCAGCGCCGGGCGATCACCGGCCGGGCGCTTGTGCTCGGCGCCGTTCTCATCCTGCTCACCGTCGTGCTTGCCCCGCCGTTGCACCGCTACCTGGCCGCGCGCGGGGCGATGCAGCAGGCCGAGCAACAGCGCGGCGAGGATCAGCGGCAGCTCGCCGAGCTGCGGCAGCAGCTGGCGCAGTGGCGTAACCCCGCGTACATCGAGCAGCAGGCGCGCGACCGGCTGCAGTACGCGATGCCCGGAGACACCGTCTACGTGGTGCTCCGCCCCGGCGAGAAGATCGGTGTGGGCGGCCAGCAGCAGCGCGACACCGAGGCTGTGCAGATCCCAGGTGGTTCCTGGAACGCGCGGCTGTGGGGCAGCGTGCTGACCGCCGACTCCACGCCGTGAGTGATCGGGATGTCGTCGCCGCGCAGTTGGGCCGGCAGCCTCGCGCGATGCGGGCGGTGGCGCATCGGTGCCCCTGCGGCCATCCGGACGTGATCGAGACCTCGCCACGCCTACCTGACGGCACCCCGTTCCCCACCCTGTACTACTTGACCTGCCCGCGCGCCACTGCGGCCGTGGGGCGCCTGGAAGCGTCCGGGCTGATGCGCGACATGGCCGCTCGGCTCGATAGCGACGAGGCGCTGGCGGCCACCTACCGGGCCGCCCACGAGGCGTATCTGCAGCGGCGGGAACAGACCGCCCACGTTGCGGAAATCGCCGGCGTCAGCGCCGGCGGCATGCCGAACCGGGTCAAGTGCCTGCACGCGCTGGTGGCACATGCGCTGGCCGCGGGCCCCGGGGTGAACCCGCTCGGCGACGAGGCACTCGCCATGATGGAACCGTGGTGGACGTCGGGACCATGCGTATGACACGGGTTGCGGCAATCGACTGCGGCACGAACTCGATCCGGCTGCTGATCGCCGAGCCGGCGGCGGGCGGTGGCCTGGTGGACGTGACCCGCGAGATGCG
>JBPYES010000424.1:0-3442 GCA_051984825.1 Jatrophihabitantaceae bacterium | reverse complement strand
TGCTTGCGCTGCGCGGTGGTCTTGTCGATGACCACTTCTTCCCCGTGTGGCCAAGCACCGGACTCGAGGGTCAGCACGCTGAGGTCCGGCTCCTTGGGGTCGACGCTGAAGCCGATGTTCGGTGCGCCGCCGAAGGCGATCGCCTTGCCGTTGGCGCCGATCAGGTGCGCATCGCTACTGACCTGTCCTGCAGCGGCGCGCACCTCGGGCAGCGCTCGGACGGTGGTGAGCAGTGACTGGTCGAATGTCGGCGCCGTGCTCCCGTTACCGCTGTTCAGGGAGAAAGCCGACTTCCCCGTGATGGCCGCGTCGGCATTGCGGTAGGTCTGGGTGAAGATCGAGTGGAACGCGTCCTGGATGGAGTCGGTGAGCACGAACGTGCCCGACATCAGCGCGACGCCGAGTACCACGCCCAACGCGGTGAGAACGGTGCGCAGCTTGCGAGCGAGCAGCCCACGCAGCGCGAACGCGATCATCGGACGGTCAGCGTCTCGATGGCCGCCAGTATGTCGTGCCGGCTCGACTGGGGGAGTTCCTGCACGATGCGCCCGTCGGCGAGGAACAGCACCCGGTCGGCCATTGCGGCCGCCTCGGCGTCGTGCGTCACCATCACCATCGTCTGCCCGTACTCCTCGACCGAGGCGCGCATCAGCTCGAGGATCTCTCCGCTGGTCGTGGAGTCGAGGTTGCCGGTCGGCTCGTCGGCGAACACGACGGTGGGGCGGGACACCAGTGCGCGGGCGATTGCGACGCGCTGCTGCTGCCCGCCGGACAGCTCGGCCGGGCGATGCGTCAGTCGGTCGGCGAGCCCGACGCGGCGCACCAGGTCGTCGAACCACGCGCGATCGGGCTTCTCGCCGGCGATGGTGAGCGGCAGCAGGACGTTCTCGCGTGCGCTCAGCATCGGAAGCAGGTTGAAGAACTGGAAAATGAAGCCGATGTGCTTGCGGCGCAGCTTCGTCAGCTCAGTGTCGTCCAGGGTGGTGATGTCGGTGCCGTCGATGAACACGGACCCGCTCGTCGGCTTGTCGAGGCCGGCCAGGATGTGCATGAGCGTGGACTTGCCCGACCCGGAGGGCCCCATCACCGCGGTCAGCCGGCCGAGCGGAATGTCCACGTCGACCCCGCGCAGCGCCGCGACTGCGGTGTCGCCCTCCCCGTAAATGCGGCTGATGCCGCGTGCGACGACAACCGTGCTGTTCTGGCCGTCCATTGGCCCCCCTCGCCGTGTCGCTCTCAGGATGGCTGACCCGGCGGACCACAGGAAAGGGACTCTCAGCCAGCCGGAAGGGTTGCCGGAACCGGCTGATCCGCCGTGGTATGTGCCGGGCAAGTCGCAGTCACGCTCCGAAGTTGTCCGCGCGTCGTGTCGCTACACCGCCGTGACACGCGGACAACTCCCTAGAACATGACCTGGAGACGGTCCTCGACGGGGTAGTAGCCGAGCTGCTGGTAGATCCTGTTGGACGTCGGGTTGGCGAGATCCGTGAACAGCGTTGGGATCGCCCCGAGGTCGAGGATGTCGCGGGTCGCGGCGGCAGTGACCGCAGAGCCGTAGCCGCGGCCGCGCTCGGCCGGCGGTGTGTAGACCGGCCCCACCCGGGCACTGGCCGCTTCTGGCTGCCGTCGTGCGGCGAGGGACACGGGGTTGCCGTCGACCCACCACAGCCACACCCGCCCGGAGTCGAGCGCCCGGTCCACCGCTGCCTCGATATCCGCAGCGAGCGCGCCGGCTTCTGCCCCGAACGCGTGGTACCACTCGGCGATCAGCGCCCGGTCGGCGATCGTTGCGGCGCGCGGCTCACCGACGACGCCGTCGGGCGGTGTCAGCTTGTCGAGGCGGAACAGCCGGAGGCCCATCCGGCGCCGTTCGCCGCGATCGGCGAGCACCGCCACCGCCGCCTCGACGATCTCCACCGGCCCGGATACGCCGGCGAGGTCCGGCAGGGCGCGCACCAGGTCGATCGCCGACGTGAGGTCGGCGCCGTCCCAACCGGCGGTGAACAGCGCCGGGTACGGGCGCCCGGAGCGGACGACGAGCGCGTCCGTGCCCTCGCGCTTCGCGCACCATGCGTCACCGGCCCGTCCCGCGCGCACCTCGACGAGGATCGAGCCCAGGACGGTGGCGCGTACCGGGTCGGCGGCGAGCCGCCGCTCGAGCAGCACGGCGATGTTGCCGGGATCGGTCGTCGCGGTCACGGTCATGGACCGAGCATGGGCGTCGGTGCGGATACCGCAATGGGTTATCGGCACGTCCGTACCATGCAGGCGTGAACGCGACCCGACCGCAGAACGTCCCTGACCTGCCGACCCAGTACGCGCCGGCAGAGGTAGAGGCGCCGCTCTACGAGCGCTGGGTCGAGCGTCGCTACTTCATCGCAGACGCCGACAGCCAGAAGCCCCGCTTCGCGATGGTGCTGCCGCCGCCCAATGTCACGGGCAGCCTGCACATCGGGCATGCGCTGGGCCACACCCTCATGGACGTGATCGTCCGCCGCAAGCGGATGCAGGGCTACGAGACGCTGTGGCTGCCCGGCATGGACCACGCCGGCATCTCCACGCAAACCTTGGTCGAGCGGCACCTCGCCGAGACCGAGGGCAAGAGCAAGCACAACTACACCCGGGAGGAGTTCGTCGCCAAGGTGTGGGCGTGGAAGGAGGAGTACGGCGGCAAGATCCTCGGGCAGATGCGGCGCCTCGGCGACAGCGTCGACTGGACCCGTGAGCGGTTCACGATGGACGACGGGCTGTCGCTTGCCGTCCGCACGATCTTCAAGAAGCTCTACGACGACGAGCTGATCTACCGGGCCGAGCGGATCATCAACTGGTGCCCGCGGTGCCTGACGGCGCTGTCCGACATCGAGGTCGACCACTCCGACGATGACGGGGAGCTGGTATCGATCCGGTACGGCAGTCTTTCCGATCCCGACGAGTCGATCGTGGTGGCCACCACCCGCGCCGAGACGATGCTCGGCGACACCGCGGTGGCCGTCCACCCGGACGACGAGCGTTACCGGCATCTGATCGGCAAGCAGGTCACGCTGCCGCTTACGAACCGGCGCATCCCGATCGTCGCCGACGAGCAGGTCGACCCGACGTTCGGCACGGGCGCCGTGAAGGTCACGCCGGCGCACGACCCGAACGACTTCGAGATCGGCCAGCGTCAGCAGCTGCCGAGCGTGGTGATGATGGACGAGCGCGGCAACATCACCGTGCCCGGGCCGTTCGAGGGGCTCGACCGATTCGAGGCGCGCAGCGCAGTCGTGGCGGCGCTTCGCGAGGAGCGCCGCATCGTCGCGGAGAAGAGGCCGTACCGGCACGCGGTCGGGCACTGTTCGCGGTGCGAGACGGTGATCGAGCCGCGGCTGTCGCTGCAATGGTTCGTGCGCGTGGCATCGCTCGCCAAGGCGGCGGGCGACGCGGTGCGCGAAGGCAGAACGAG
>JBPYES010000423.1:0-7899 GCA_051984825.1 Jatrophihabitantaceae bacterium | reverse complement strand
GACCGCTGGACCGGGCCATCCGCCCGGCGAACGAGGAAGCTGAGAGTCTTGGGGGGACCGCCGCAGGTTCGGCAGATCGTGGCAGTGGGGCGCTGGCGGCCATCCCGCTGCTGATCGTCGCCGTCCTTCCTTTGATCTTCCACGGCTCTGCCTACTGGCTGGGGCTCACCGCCTTGGGGTTGTGCTACGCAATCACGTTCCTCACCTTCACCGTCGTGACCGGCGAGGGTGGGATGCTGTGGTTGTCGCAGATCATCTTCGCCGGCGCGGGCGCATTGGCCACCGGCCAGTTCGTCAGCATCTGGCACGTGCCCGTGCTGCTCGCGATCGTCACTGGCGCTGTCAGCGCGGCCGCGGCCGGGGCCGTGATCGGCCTGCTCACCATTCGCCTTGGCGACCTGTACGTCGCCCTGGTCACCCTGACCTTCGGGCTCCTGATAGAGACCCTGGTCTTTACTCGTGACCGGTTTATGAAGGGCGGCATCGGCGTCCAGGTTGGCCGCCCCAGCTTCGCCACCAGCGACTTTTCTTTTTCTTACCTGGCCCTGGCTGTATTTCTTATCTTCGCCATTCTGACGCTGAACCTGCGCCGTTCCACAACCGGGTTGGCGCTGCGGGCGGTGCGCGACAGCGAGCCTGCGTCCCGCACGCTCGGCTTGAGCGCACTGCAGGTCAAGGTCATCGTCGGGGCGGTGGCCGCTTTCGTGGCCGCAGTCGGCGGAGGCTTCCTCGCCATGGACACCCAGATCGCGCAACCGCAGACCTATGCGACGTTTGCCGGCCTGGTCTGGCTGGCTGTGGTCGTCACCCTGGGGATTAGATCCATCACCGCGGCGGCGTTAGCCGGACTGTCCTTCACCCTGTTCCCTGGCGTATTCAGCTCCTATATCCCCACCCGGTGGGCGGAGGTGCCCACGGCTCTGTTCGGTCTTGGGGCACTCGGGGTCGCCCGCCATCCTGAGGGCGTGGTCCTCCAGAACGGAAGGGAGATCCGCAAGCTGCTGGCGAGCATCAGAGGGCCCCGAGCAGTTGGTGCGGTTGCCGCCGGTGAGCCTTGGCAATCGGCCGGCCCAACGAGCGCGGTCGCCGATGCTGCGGTGGGGCGTGAGGTGGTCCAGCGCTACCCGGGAGGCGCCACCATGACCGGCGCTCCCGACGGTGTGACATCAGAGGGCGAGGCAATTAGCGCCGGTAAGGGATCGGTGGGAAGCACTCCGCGGCTGTCCTGCGAAGGCGTGACGGTGCGTTTCGGTGGGCTGTTTGCTGTCAACGATGTTGATCTATCTGTGCCGCCCGCTGCGATTGTCGGGCTGGTCGGTCCAAACGGAGCTGGCAAGAGCACGCTTTTCAATGTGATGTCGGGGTTGCTGAATCCCTCACGCGGGAAGCTGCGGCTGGACGGCGAGGACATCACCCCTACTCGCCCGCAGGTCCGGGCCGGCATGGGATTGTCGCGGACGTTCCAGCATCCCGAACTTTTCACGGGCCTGACCGTTCGTGAGCACCTGGTGATCGCGCACCGAGTAAGGCACGCCAAGCAGCGCATCTGGACCGACCTGTTCACTATGGGCAGCGTCCACCCCGCCACTCCCGAGGAGCAGGCCGACGTCGACGGGTTGATCGAACTGCTGGGTCTGGGCCCGGTTGCGGCGCGTCCAGCCCAGGGCTTGCCGCTCGGGTGGGCTCGATTGGTCGAACTGGGCCGGGCCCTGGCGTCGTCGCCGACGGTGCTACTTCTCGATGAGCCTTCCGCGGGGCTGGATTCGTCAGAAACCGAGCAGTTCGAGAACACCTTGCGGAACGCCACCCGGGCCCGTGGCATATCGGTCTTGCTGGTGGAGCACAACGTCGAGTTGGTGATGCGCATGTGCGCCACCGTCTATGTGCTGGACTTCGGCGTGCTGATTGCCAGCGGTCCGCCCGACGAGGTCAGGGCGGACCCTCAAGTTCGGGCCGCCTACCTAGGTGAGGAGGTTGCCGCTGAGGGCGAGACCAAGGAGGCCGACGAGGTAGCGGAAGTGAGCGATTCCCTGCACGCTCATACGGTCAAGCCTGATCGTAAGGAAGCTCAGGCTGCGGACGAGAGGCCCGCGGTTCTGACCGTCAAGAACCTCTCCATTCAATACGGCGACGCGGTCGCGCTCTCGGGCGTGTCCTTCGGTATCGGGACGGGCGAGGCTCTCGCTGTGTTGGGCGCCAACGGCGCCGGAAAGAGCAGCCTGGCCCGTGGCGTCACGGGATTGGTGCGTCTGCGCGCAGGACAGGTCGTCCTGGACGGCCAAGAGATCTCCAGCTGGGCTGCGTACAAGATTCGCCGTGCCGGGGTCGTGCACCTACCCGAAGAGCGCGGTGTCTTTCGAGACCTCACCGTGATGGACAACCTCCGGATGGCCGTGGCCCCTCTCCGGGATCGCCAGGCGCGTCGCGACAGCGTGGATCGAATGCTGGAGTTGTTCCCGCCCTTGGCGGCTCGACGGCGTCAGAAGGCGCGACTGCTTTCAGGCGGTGAACAGCAGATGCTCGCGCTGGCCCGGGCCTTGGCGACATCCCCCAAGCTCCTCATCGCAGACGAGATGTCCCTCGGGCTGGCTCCGCAGATGGTCGACCTGGTGTTCGATGGGCTCGAGCACGCCAGGCAAGCGGGTGTGACTGTGATCATCATCGAGCAGTACATTCATCGCGCCCTGGCGCACGCAGATGTATGCATCATGTTGCAGCGGGGAACGCTGGTATGGCAGGGGCCCGCGTCCGCGGCGGGTGGCGAGTTGGTGCGGCACTACCTGGGCGAGGTCCTCACGAGCGTCAACTGAAGCTAATGCAACCTCGCCAGGGGTCGGTTCGGTCTGTGACGTGTGCACCCGTCCAGCGCACAGCGGCGATCGGTGTGACTCGCCGAAGCCCGCGGTGCAGTCGGAGGGAGACCGTCCACTGTGGAGGGTCTGTCAATCAATGTGTCATCGCGCGACCGGCAGGCGCGCGATACGTGACCAGGCACACCTCAGGTCAGTTAACTCCGCGCTAGGCACACCGTTCGACGCAGAGCGTCCGGCTGTTAACCGGCAGGTTCGAGTCCAGTCAGGGGAGCCACCTCCAGGTCCGTGATTCCGCGGCCTCCAGCAATCGGCAAGATCGCGCATATCAAAGCTGATGCGGTGAACGTTCAAGAGGCTGACCATGAGCAGCGTCCTCCTACTCGACTACTGCCGCATGTGCGGCGAACATCATGGCCGAGAGTGGGACGCCGCCACGGTAGAAGCTCTTTTGCGGACGTCACACCTCCCATCGATCGATGAGGCCCATGCGAGGCTGCGGTCCGGCCGTTCGAGGTCGCGGAGGAAGACCAGAGATCCTCGGGCGTCTCCAAACAGGAGAAGCTCTACTCGGCAGGCCTGCTCGGCAGCAACGAGTGAGAATTCGGCGTGATGCTAGCGCCAGCGGAGCTAGCACGCTGGGAACGACCGCGGGATTGTGGCGCGGCATGACACGGTCGGGCAGCGCCGATGGAACCATGGTCGGTGCGGCGTCGATGTTGCGGTGCGCGAGCCGGCCCAAGGCGGGGTGATCGGCGGTGTTCGAAATCCCGGCGGAAGCGGTGCAGACCATCAGCGGATCACGCTGCTCAGGGGTTGGACATGTGCGCGCGGACCAGCCGCCAAGATTTCACGCTCACGGCCGAATGTCGTGCGTTTCCTGTCGCGCACGTTCGGGCAGGCGACGGCAGTCTGTCGAGAATGTGTCGTCGGGGTGTTAACGTCACGCCGTGCTCGTCGGCCGCGAGCAGGAATGCCTCCGCATCGACCGCGCGCTTGAGAGCGCGCGGAGGGGACGCAGCGCGGCGCTGCTGATCAGCGGAGAGGCGGGCGTCGGCAAGACGTCGCTTCTTCGGTATGCGATCGAACGAGCCGAGGCGATGAACGTCGTCCGCGCCACCGGTGTCGAGTTCGAGGCGGAGCTGGAGTTCTCCGGGCTGCTGGAGGTCTGCCGGCCACTGCTCGACCACCTTGATGACCTGCCCGACCTGCAGGCGAGGTCGCTACGCGGCGTGCTCGGGCTCGAGGAATCCGACGTCCGGGATCGATTCGCCGTTGGCGTCGCGACACTCAGCCTGCTGGCGTCCGCAGCCGAGAGGGAGCCCCTTCTGGTCCTAGTGGACGACGTGCACTGGCTCGATCGGCCGTCGGCCGACGCGTTGCGCTTTGCCGCGCGGCGGCTGTTTGCCGATCGAGTTGCGGTCATCGTGAGTACGCGGCTCTTCGAGGGCGTCGAGTTCGAGTGGCCGGGAGCCGAGGAGCTGTCCGTCGCGCCCCTGAACGCAGAGGAAAGCAGGATGGTCCTCGAGAGGGCCGTCGGCTCGGCTTTGCCCGACGCCGTCGTCGCCATCGTGCACGCCGCAACGGGCGGGAACCCACTTGCGCTGGTCGAGCTTCCTGAGGTGCTTACTCCGGACCAGCTTGCCGGGAGGGAGCGGCTGGAGGAGCCTCTGCCGGTCGGCGCGTCGGTCGAACGGGCGTACGCAGGACGCGCCCGACGGCTGCCCGAGGCAACTCAGTTCGCACTGCTCATCCTCGCGCTCGCCACTCTCGACCAGGTCGATGCGGTGACGCGCGCGCTGGCGTTCGGCGGGCTCGAACCTGCGGCGCTGGAACCCGCCGAGAAGGCCCACCTGATCGAGATCAGCAGGGGCCGAGTTCGCTTCCGCCATCCTCTCGTCCGCTCCGCGATGACGCGTGCGGCCTCGCCCGTCGACCGGCGAGTCGCCCATCGTGCCCTCGCGCAGGCATTCGAGGCTGCCAACGACACGGAGCGGCAGGCGTGGCACCTTGCCGGAGCGGTGCTCGGCCCCGACGAAGAGGCTGCCGCCGCGCTTGCGGTTGCGGGCGCGCGTGCCCGGGAGCGCAGCGGCTTCGGCCCGGCCGCGGCGGCGCTCGAACGCGCCGCCCGGCTGAGCCCGACGGAGGCCGGACGGCTGGAAAGGCTGACGGAGGCAGCCGACAACGCGTGGCGGGCCGGTGCAACCGGCCGCGCCGTCACGTTGGTCGACGAGGCGCTGGATGCACACCCGGCAGAGCGCTTGCATGCACGGCTGCTCCACCTTCGCGGCCGGCTCGAGGTCTACACCGGCTCGCACCAGAGGGCGCGCGAGCTGTTGCTGGAGGGCGGCCGGCTGGTCGAGGACGCCGATCCGGCGTTGGCCGCTGTTCTTTTCGGCGACGCGGTGGAGCCGTGTTTTTTCCTCGGTCGTGTTGCGGATGGAATCGATGCGGCGGAGCGCGCGCGCAAGCTGGCTCCGCGCGACGGGACCTTCGCCGACGCGCACGCCGAGTATTGGCTCGGGCGGGCACTGCTTGCCGCCGGCCGCCCCGAGGAGGCTGCGGTCGCCTTCGACGCTCTGCGCGTACGAGTCGGTGACGTTGCAGACGCGCCGAGTCCGGCGTGGGCACAGACGCTCGAATCGATCACGCTTGGGATGCTCGACCGGTCTCGCGAGGGGTTCACCGCCGCATCCAGGGCGGTCGAGGTCGCCCGAACGGCAGGGCCGACCGGTCTGGTGAGCGCACTCACACAGCTCAGCTGGAACGGGGTGCGTTCGGGCAGATGGCAGCGCGCGATCGCCGCCGCGACCGAAGGTCTGGCGCTCGCCCGCGAGCTCAACCAGCCGATCCAGATCGTCGACATGCTCTGCGACCTCACGAGGATCGAAGCAGCCCGCGGCAACAGCGAGCGATGCCGGGATCATGCCGCGGAAGCTTCAGTGCTTGCCGAGCGCCACGGGCTGGTGATCGTCAGCGAGCAGGTTCGCGCTTCGCTGGGTCTGCTCGAGCTCGGGCTCGGGCGACCGGAAGAAGCCTTGCGGTACCTCAGCAATGCAGCTGTCAAGGTTGTGGAACTCGGCTTGTATGACAGGGACGTCACCCCAGAGCCGGACCTTGTGGAGACGCTCGTTCGGCTGGGACGTGCCCGAGACGACGATCTGAGTGCGCGGAGGTCGATCGAGCGGGTCGAGCGGACGGGGCCGGCGTGGGGAAAGGCGGTCGCGATGCGCCTTAGCGGGCTTGTGGCCGACGAGGAGGAGTTCGAGGACGCCTTCCAAAGCGCACTCGAGCTGCATCGCGCGGGTGATGACCCATTTGCGCGTGCCCGGACCGAGCTGGCCTTCGGTGAGCGGCTGCGCCGGGCAGGCCGCCGCCGGCAGGCGTGGGGTCAGCTGCGGGCGGCGGTCGAGACGTTCGAGGACCTGGCGGCTGAGCCATGGCTCGAGCGCGCAGCGGCCGAGCTTCGCGCGAGCGGTGCAACTCTCCGCAAGCGGCAGTCGCACGAGCGCGAAGAGCTCACACCTCAAGAGCTGCAGATTTCCCTTCTGGTGGCGGACGGTAAGACGAACAAAGAGGTCGGTGCAGCCCTGTTCCTCAGCCACAAGACGGTCGAGTTCCATCTGGGTCGCATTTACCGCAAGCTGAACGTGGGCTCGCGAGTCGAGCTCGCGCGGCACTTTGCGGCCGCGGGTAGGTCCGCGGTTTCCTAGCCTGAGCCGCGGACGAGACCGGCGAGGTATACGAGCAGTTTCCACCCGATGCCTGGGTGGTCATGAATCAGCTCGTGGAAGGCTGCGTCTGCCAGTATGAGACAGCGAAGCTCGGTCACTGCGCAGACGGTCGCCGTTCTCGGGCCTCCATCGATCGTTGCCACCGCGCCGAAGTGATCTCCCTCGCGGACCGTCCTCACGTCGTGATCGCCGACGCGCACCACACCGACGCCGGACACGACGACGAAGAACCCGACACCGTCCAAGTCGCCCTCCCGCACCACCACGCTGCCGGCCGGAAACGCGCTCTCCGCGACATCGGACGCGAGCCGCCGGAGAGCTTCCGGCGGGAGGCCGTCGAAGAAGGCCACCGAGGCCAGCGTCTCCAGCATGCGAGCCTTGTCGTCTCGTCCCTCCGTCTTCAACTCAGCGACTTCGACCTGGTGCGCCTCGGCGAATCGTTCCATGTGGAGCATCCTGCATTAACGCCGAACTCGCCTGCATCGGTGATCTCCCCAACGCTGTCCCAGGACGAATCGTTCTCCATCCGGCCATAACTGGCTGGGGATGCTGTTAGGGCATTCCCTGAAGCGATCGTTGGGTGCTGAGTTCATCATTCCAAGCGCGGTAGGGGAGCACGCGAGCATGGGCGGGCGAACCGACGATCAAGCTGGCTGCAATCGGGGGATCGTCGTCCGCCCATGCCGCCGCTCCGCCCTGTGGCCTTCAGTCGGCTGCCGGCGCCGCAAGGACCAGGGGTCACTCTTAGGGATTACCCAGAAGCGCTGCGACACGCCTCGATCGACCATTTGCGGTGGCGATATCGCCGGACTCAGACATCGATAGAGGGGGGAGTCCAACCACCATGTGGTTCTCGAAAATGCGCAAACGCAGCATCCTGTTGCTGCTGTTTGGGTGCCTGTCAGGTCTCGCGGCGCTAGTGCTTGCCGGACCAGCAGCAGCCGCACCGGTAACCAATTCGCAGCAAGTCTCCGTCGCAAGCGGAACGGCGGATCTCGGCGGCTTCACGTTGCAGGCACCTGTAGAGCTTGTCTCGGCAGGCATCCCGGTCGTGCTCACGGATATCACGGTCAGCGCCACTGCGAATTGGACCGGAAACATCACGACCGACGTCGGATGGGAAAGTGACAAGGTTCGTCAAGGCGACGATCTGGCAGTGACGCGCACGGCGTCGGCGAGCAGCGGCTCGCTGGACGTCAAGTGGCAGATCTCCGGAAAGGTCGACGGGGTCGGCTTCGGTCCCGACACGTTCAGCACGGACAACGTGACCTGCGACCCGCAGTACTCAGGCGCGGGCTTCGAATGCTCGTCGGATTCGCCAGGGATTACCATCCCCGGGGCTTTCGTTCCTGATG
>JBPYES010000422.1:0-4402 GCA_051984825.1 Jatrophihabitantaceae bacterium | reverse complement strand
CACTTCAGCGCCAAGCTCGACTTCGAGACCGACGTGTCGGACGTGCACGCTGCGCTTGAGGCGGGCCCGAGCTTCGTCCTCATCGACTCGCGCGGCCAGGACGCGTGGGCTCAAGGCCGCATCCCCGGCGCCTTGCATCTGCCGACCCGCGAGATCGCGCATCGCGCCGCCACACTCGTCCCGCAGGGCACCCCGATCGTCACGTACTGCTGGGGGCCGGCCTGCAATGGCGCGACCCGGGCCGCGTTGGAGTTCGCCCAGCTCGGCTACCCGGTGCGCGAGATGATCGGAGGCTTCGAGTACTGGGTACGCGAAGGGTTGGCCGTGCAGACGGACGAGGGCGTCCGCCCGGGACGCCCGGACCCCCTGACCACCGTGGTCGCCGCCGTCCGCTGCGACTGCTGAGGCGTTCAAGCCGAAGGCAGGAAGACCGTGAACGCGCAGCCGCCCGCGACGTTGGCCACCTCAACCGTGCCCTGGTGCGCCTCGACGATGCCCCGGGTGATCGCCAGGCCCAGCCCGGCACCGCCCGAGGACTGCGAACGGGCCGGCTCACCGCGAAAGCCCACGTCGAAGACCCGGGCCAGATCGCCGGTCGCGATGCCGCCGCATTCGTCGCGCACCACGACCCGGGCGTGACCGTCGTTAACGGCCAGGTGCACATCGACACTTCCGCCGGCGGGTGTGTGCCGGATCGCGTTGGCCACCAGGTTGGTGATCGCCCGGTTCAGCTCGTCGCCGTTGCCCGAAACGGCGACCGGCCCGGCACCTCGCCCGTCAAGGCGCACCCCCTGTGCCCGGGCCAGCGGGGCGAGCGCTGCCAGGCAGTCGGAGACCAGATCGTCCAGCCCGATGCGCTCGGGTGCGGTGCTGATCGCCCCGGCTTGAATGCGGGAGAGCACAAACAGGTCGTCGACCATCCCGGCCAGCCGGTCGACGGACGCGTGGATCTGCTTGTAATACAACGCCGGATCGTCGGCGACACCATCCTCCAGCGCCTCGGACATCGCCCGCAGACCGGCCAAGGGCGTACGCAGATCGTGGCTGACCCAGGCGACGAGTTCGCGCCGGGACGCCTCGAGCGCCCGCTCCCGGTCGCGCGACTCGGCCAGCCGCCGGGCCATGGCAGCCAGCTCGCTGCGCAGCTGCTCCAACTGGGCGGTGAGCCGCCGGCCGTCGTCCGGCGGTACCCGTCCCTCGCCGATCTGCGCCACCACGTCGGAAAGCGCCCGGTTGTCGCGGGAGAGCCGGGTCGCCGCAAGCGCCGCCGTCGTCGCCCCGACGAGTCCTGCCACAACAGCGACGATCACGCCCACGCCCAGGTCGTGCATCTGCAGGTACATCGCCCGGTCGCTGCCGACCATCGCCGCGATCGACGCGACCGCGCTGGTGAGGACAACGGAGGCGAGCAGCCCGCCCAGCGAGCGCCGGTGCAGCGGGATCGTGACCAGCCACGTCAGCGCCCCACCGCCGACCGCCCAGACGGCAGCGGTCGCGATGATCGCGAGGGTGTGCGTCATGGCTGTTCGAGCCGGTAGCCGATGCCCCATACGGTCTTGATCAGCGACGGCTCGGTCGGATCGTCCTCGACCTTTTCGCGCAGCCGCCGCACGTGCACCGTCACGGTCGACTGGTCGCCGAACGTCCAACCCCAGACGCGCTGCATGAGCTCGGCGCGGCTGAACGCTCGGCCCGGATGCGCCATCAGGTATGCGAGCAAGTCGAACTCGCGGGTCGTGAGCGCCAGTTCGGCACCGTTACGGGTCACTACGCGCGCGGCCGTGTCAAGGGTGAGCGATCCGGCGGTGAGCACTCGGGCCGGTTCGGGCGACCCGACCGTACGCCGTAGTACGGACTCGATACGCAGGATGAGCTCGCGCGGCGAGAACGGTTTGGCGACGTAGTCGTCGGCGCCAAGTTCCAGTCCGGCGATGCGATCGTCGGCCTCGCCGAGCGCAGTGAGCATGATGATCGGCAGGTGTGGGTGCTGGGTGCGAACGCGGCGGCAGACCTCGAGCCCGTCGACGCCCGGGAGCATCAGGTCGAGCACCACGAGATCGGGCGGATCGGTGGTAATGACGTCAAGAGCCTTGTGCCCGTCAGCGACGTGCAGCGCATCATGGCCGGCCCGGTCGAGGTAGCCGACGACCACACCGGCCACGGTCCGGTCGTCGTCGACGACCAGCACCCGAGCCACGTCAAAAGTCTAAGTTCGGACGACGCCGGCCGCCCGAGACGTCCGCACTTCGTAAGGCTGTCCAGGACAGGACAACGAGAGGTGACCGGAGAAAAGGCAACCATCGGGCGATGAGCGCTCGCGCGAAGAGCGCGCCGGGCGCGGCCCGCGCCGACGGGCGCGGAGCGGAGACCCGGTTCCATCCGACCGAAGCGAGTGGTGGGGACTAGGACAGGACGACGGGAGGTGACCGGAGAAAGGCAACCATCGGGCGATGAGCGCTCGCGCGAAGAGCGCGCCGGCCGCGACGCGGCCCGCGCCGGCAGGCGCGGAGAGGTTCTCGGTGTGCGCCGCTTGGCGGCGCCGCCGAGAAGCTCATCCGGCGCAATGAAGTTCGGCGCCAGCCCAGTCGGCATTGTCGTGACCGTTTCCGTCGCCGGCGTCGCCGACGTTGAGCGTCAGTAGGTGCGCGCCGGTCACGTCCGCGGTGAGGTGCTGCGCCGGGTTGCCGCCGCGCAGCACGCCCGTCTGCGCCACGACCGCTCCGTCGGCGAGCACCGTGAACGTCACCGATCCGCGGCCGGCGGCGAGGTCGTCAACGCCGACGTCCGTGGTGAGCGACGTGCACGTGCCGCCGAGGTCGATCACCACGCTGCTCACGGAGTTCGTGCCCAGGCCCTTCGCGTAGGACGCGCCGTCGATGCTGATCGGGCCCCCGTCACCGGCCGCCTGGTCGCCGACGTTGGTGTCGCGCTCGACCGGGCCCCAGCCGTTGGTGGACGAGACGAACGGCAAGTCGCTGACGAACAGGTCACCGCGTTGCCGTACCGACACGGAGTAGGTCGCTCCGGTTTGGCTACCTTGCCCAGCCTGGCTGTAGGTCGCGATTGCCGCGATGTCGTACGCATCGGTAGCCGCATCGGGCCCAACCGTCACCTGCCAGTGCAGCTGTGCGGACGCTCCGGCGGCGAGCTGGTCGAAATGCGTCGCGCCCACCGGGGTCGCCGTCCAGCCACTGGGCACGTCAAGATCAGCCGACACGTCGCTGGCGTCCGGGCCGGAGCGGTTGCTGATCGTGCCGGTGACGTCGAACGTGTCACCCGGACGGGCCGGGTTCGCCGCGGTGCCGGACAGGCCGTCGATCGCCACCTGGCTGGGCACGTGCGGGGCGCCCCAGTCGGCAGCGTTCCATGACGGCGCCTTGTTGATCGACACCGGGACGCCGCCGCGCACCGTGCCGAGATCGGTGAGCTGCACCTTCTCGAGGCCGTTGCCAGGACCGCCATTGCTGGTCACCGCGATGGCCAGCGTGTTGTGGCCGTTCGGGTCCAGCACGCCATTCGGGATGACGAAGGTGTGCTGCGGTCCGACGTTCGCGATGTACTGCCCCATGTTCCAGCCGTTGACGAAGAGCAGTGCCCGGTAGTTGGCCGTCTTGACGGATGGGTCGCCGATCGTGATGCCGAGCGATGCGTCGTCCACCTGCGGGATGTGCAGGTCGAACGTCGTCCGATACCAGGACGTACCCGGAGCGGCCGTCGCTGCCGGCACATCTGTCTTCGTCCAGGCGCCGTCGGGATAGCCGGGCAGGTACCAACCGTGCCGTTCGCCGTACAGGCCGCCGTTGTTCAGCACCCCGCGCGTCGGATCGGCGATGTTTTCGCCGCCGAGGTTGCCCTGGATCCGCCACGTGATCGGGACAGCGGAGTCGGTGGTGACGGAGATGAGCCCGCGGCCCTCCTTCTGCGCGTCGTTGACGCCGCCGTCCTCGTTGTGCCCGTCGTTGCGCACCATCACGGCAAGCGTGTGCGGGCCGTCACCGCGCAGGGCTGCGGGAACGGTGAACG
Source organism: Jatrophihabitantaceae bacterium (assembly GCA_051984825.1). Lineage (GTDB taxonomy): Bacteria > Actinomycetota > Actinomycetes > Mycobacteriales > Jatrophihabitantaceae > DASXRA01. The sequence continues at coordinate 379 of JBPYES010000422.1, read as the reverse complement.
TCGCGGTGCCGGTGGTCGGTGGCGCGGAGACGTTGTTGCCGAGCACGTCCTGCCCGAGGTAGACGCCGTCCAGCCACGCTTGAAGCATCCCGGCACCACCGCCGCCGTAGCGCAAGCTGACGCTTGCGGTGCCGCCGCTGTACTGGCCGCGATACCAGACGTCGCCCTGATGGAAGCCGTAGTCGTCGGCGGTGAGCACCGGCTGCCCCGCCGGCGGCTTGGTCGTGCTGTTCGTGGACGTCTTGTCCGCCAGCTGCCAGTCGGAGTCGTCGAACGCAGGCTGCGCCTCGGGCGATTCTGCCGCGTACCGCCAGTCCGTGAGCGCGGGGAGCTCGATGGGCGCGGCTCCGGCCAGCTGCTGGCCGGAAGCCAGGCTGCC
>JBPYES010000421.1:0-10549 GCA_051984825.1 Jatrophihabitantaceae bacterium | reverse complement strand
GTGACGATGGTGATCTCGGTGAAGCCGAGGTAGCCGCGGGTGAAGGCCAGTGCGGTCAGCGCGGGGTCGGCATGCCACGGCTGGTGCCCGCCCGAGCGGTTGCTTTGCTGCCATTCCTGGGCCTGGGCGAGTGTCTGGAACGGCCACAGCGGCTGATAGCCCAGTTGGAAGCTGCCCGATCCGGGCGGCTGCGCCGCAGACGAACCCGCGCTCGTCGGCGGGCTCGTGCTGCTCGGCGGATTCGTCGCCGAGGCCGGGCCGGGATGCGACGTCGGCGCGGGATGCGCCGGAAACGACGTGGGGGCCTGCGGGTTGGGTGCCGGACTCGTCGCGGTCGGGGCAGGCGCGGTCGGGCCGTGTGCCGGGCGGTCATGGTCCGAGCGCACGACGCTGACCATTGCGACCGTGCCGGCGCTCACCGCGATCACCGCGGCGGCAGCCAGCAACGGCGGGAACCACCGCCCGGTCCAGCGCGACGCAGACGGGATGTGGTGCGGCTCATCGGGCGCCGGTACTGAGGACGGTGCCAGGTCGGCCTCGGTCACCTGCTGCGCTCGGGCGTGGAGCGCGGACCTGATCCGCTCGTCGATGTCGATGTCGGGCATCACGCACCCCCTAGGGCTGTCGCGAGGGCGTCACGTCCGCGCGCGGCCATGGACTTCACCGCGCCGATCGAGATGCCGAGCGTGGCCGCGATCTGCGATTCGGTCAGCTCGGACCAGTAGCGCAGCACCAGTACTTCGCGCTGACGTGTGGACAACCGCGACAGCGCGGCCAATACCTCGCGATGCTCCTCCGCCAGCAAAACCTGCTGGTCAGGTGGATCCGAAGTGAGCGCGCTCTCGTCGGGTTGTGGGTAGCGCCGCGCCGTGCGGCGCCGGCGCAACGCGGAGCGGGCGCCATTGACGACGCACCGGCGCAGGTAGGGGAGCGCGGCTTCCTCGGTAGCGATCGAATCCCACCGCCGGTGCACCGCGGCAAACGCATCTTGCACGATGTCCTCGGCGGTCTCGCGATCGTCGACGAGCAGCAGCGCCAGCCGAACCATGCCCAGGCGGTGCGTGCGATACAGCCGCTCGATGCCAGCGCCGTCGGCCACCGCTACCGCCGGCACACCCGGAGATCGGCGCCTCGCCATCACCGTCCCCATCACAACCCCCCGTCTGGGTCCTGCCGACCGCGCAACAACGGTCTTGCATGACTAGACGTTCGGCGACGCCGATGGTTGCCAGGCTAGGACAAGTTCGATGAGGAAGTCGGCGGTTCCGCTCAGAGCTGGTCGAGCCGTCGGGTCAGAAACCGGCGTTCCGGTGTGGTCGTGGCCAGGTCGAGCGCTCGGCGGTACGCGGCCCGGGCGTCGTCGTCGCGGCCGAGTCGTCGCAACAGTTCGCCGCGGGTGGAGTGGAAGTAGAGGTAGCCGGAAAGGTCGAGGCGCTCGACCGCGCGCAGTGCAGCGTCGGGGTCGCCGGCCTGGGCAACCGCGACGGCGCGATTGAGCTCGACGATCGGCGAGCCGGTGAGTTCGGCCAGCCTGCCGTACATCTCGGCGACCTCCGGCCAGTCGATGTGCTCGCGCGTCTGTAGCGACGCGATCGCGGCCTGGATGACGTAAGCGCCGCGCCCGCCCAGCGCGATCGCCCGGTCGAGCACTTCCCGTCCTGCCGCGATCTGGTCCAGGTCCCAGAGCGACCGGTCCTGATCGTCGAGCAACACGAGATCGCCGCCGGAGAACCGCGCCCGCCGCCGGGCGTGGTGGATCATCATCAGTGCGAGCAGCCCGTGCGCCTCCGCCTCGTCCGGCATGAGCGCGACGAGCAAGTGCCCCAGGCGGATGGCTTCGGCGCTGAGATCGACCCGTCCGCTGTAGCCCTCGTTGTAGATCAGGTAGATGACTGCCAGCACTGCATCGAGGCGGTCGGGCAACACGTGCGCCTCGGGAACCGCGAACGGGATCCCGGTTGCCTTGATCTTGGCCTTGGCGCGGGACAGGCGCCGCTTCATGGTCTGCTCCGAGACCAGGAACGCGCGGGCGATCTCGGCGGTCTGCAGGCCACCGAGGGCCCGCAGCGTGAGCGCTACCTGGCCGTCCAGCGGCAGCGCGGGATGACAACAGGTGAAGATCAGCTCGAGCCGTTCGTCCTTGATCACGGTGTCGTCGAACTCGTCCACGGTGGCCTCCGGCACCGGCAGCAGTTGGACCTTCTCGGCGAAGGTGCGCTCCCTGCGAATCTGGTCAATCGCCCGGTTGCGGGCCGTTGTCACCAGCCAGGCACCCGGGTTGTCCGGCATCCCCGATGCGGGCCAGCGCTGCGCCGCAATCGCGAACGCCTCCTGGGCTGCGTCCTCGGCCTTGTCGAAGTCGCCGAGGAACCCGACCAGCGAGGCCAGCACCCGGCCCCACTCGTCCCGGAAGACGTCCTCGAGCACGCTCAGCGCTGTACCACCGGCCGGACCTCGACAACGCCGCCGAGCCGGGCGACCGGGATGCGCGCGGCCACCTCGATCGCCTCGTCCAGGTTGGCCGCCTCGATCAGGAAGATGCCGCCGAGCACTTCCTTGGTGTCCGCGAACGGGCCGTCGGTCATCAGCGTCCGGCCACCGGCCACCCGCACGGAGGTGGCCGTCTCGACGGGCTGCAGCTGTACCGCGGCGACGGGGTGAGCATTCTCGGCCACCTCAGCGAATTCGGCGACGACGGCGTCACGCTCCGCATCGGGCAGCGCCTCGGCGTAGCCGGGCTCGGCATAGATCAGCAGGGCGTACTGCATCGCGACCTCCGGGGGAGTGGGCTCTCCCTTGTATGACGAACGAGCAGTTGGGGAGGGGACACCACCATGGGAACAACTCCGGACAGGCGCGACGCTAGTCGCCTACGCGACGAGGCTGGCCGACCCGATCCGGTCGGCCAGCCTCGTTCGGTGCGCTCAGGCGGCCACGTCGACCTTGACGGGCACGCCGTTGGTGATGACGTCGTAGACCGCGGACCGGCCCTGCGACTGGCGGACCAGTGCCGCCAGCTTCTCGGCCTCGGCCGCTCCCTTGACGTGGAACGTCACCCGGATGCCGTGGAAGCCGTTGCGAACGCCGGGATCGAGGCCCAGGATGCCGCGCAGGTCGATATCGCCCTCGACCGTGGCGGTGACCTCGTCGAGCTGGATACCGCGTGCGGCGGCGATGTTGCCCAGACCGCTCATCAGGCAGGCGCCGAGAGCGTGCAACAGGTACTCAGCCGGAGTCGGGCCCTTGTCGGCACCGACCAGGACGACCGGGTGGTCAGTGGTGAGGACGGTCTCGTGCTCGTGCTGGCGCTCCTCGCCGGCTCCGTAGAAGCCGTGGATCACCGCTCGGTTCTGGGTGCCGCTGATCCACTGGTTGGTTACCCGGAACTGAAAGTCGGCCAGCTCCGGTTGGGCTCGGACGGCGTCGATGGTGGCGAAGAGCGTGGCGGTGTCGACGCCGTTGACGCGGCCGTCTGTCGTGGTGGTCATGCGTGGTTCCCTTCGATGGATCATTGGAGTCAGGCTGCGGACGCGGCCTGAGCGGTGCCGGGTGAGGCCGGCAGGGAGGCGAGCAGCCGGGCCTCCCGGTCGAGGGCGTCGGAAAACTGCATCTGCAGTTGGACGAAGCGAGACAGCGGCGGGAAGCCGGCGAGCGCGCGGGTCAGGTCGAACGTCTCCCGCAGTGCGGCGTCACGGGCGTGTCCATAGCCGGCGAGTGCCGGGGACTCGTCGCCCGGGTCGCGTAGCGCCGCGCTGATCGCAACCGCCAGCAGTTCCGCGTCGCGGAATGCGTCGGTCATGCCGTGCCCGGTGATCGGATCACGGTGGTAACCGGCGTCACCGACCAGCGCCCAGCCCTGGCCGTGGCTTTGCCGGATGTAGTTGGGCATGCGGGCGGTGCCGCGAACCGGTGCGAAGATTTCCCCGTCGCGGGCGCGTTCTCCGAGGCTCGGCGCAAGACGTTGCAATTCGCGGACCAGCGCCTCGGGCCGTCGTGCGCCGGCCAGGCTGATGGAACGCAGCAGCGGCACCGGACGTGACAGCCACACGCACGCCTGCCCGTCGTGGGTGGGGAACACTCCGGCAAACGACGATTCGGCCAGGTGAAATTCGTAGCCGTCCCAGGCCGGCGAGGCGACGTAGGCGTAGAACAACCCGGCGTCGGTCGCGAAGCTCTCGACGGTCGTCGCTCCGACGAAACGAGCGATCGACGAGCGCAGTCCGTCGGCGCCGACGACGAAGCGGCCGGACAGCTCGCCGGTACGGCCGCGCCGGTCGCGCGTGGTGACGCCGGTGACGCGCCCGCGCGCATCACGCAGCACGCCCGTAGCGGTGACCTCGGTGAGCAGGTCGGCGCCGGCGTCGCGGGCTGCGTCGGCAAGCAGCGTGTCGAGTGCGTACCGGCGCGGCGCGACGAGCACGTCGACCCCGGCCCGGTCTTTGATCGCGCGGACGGTGAGCTCGCCGTCGACGCCGAAGGTGACCCGCCGCGACGGTGGCGCGCCGCCTGCCAACACGGCGTCCAGCAGCCCCCACCGGGACAGCTGCACGACCCCGCCGCGGGCGATGCCGTGGGTCGAGAGCGTGTCGCTCGGCAGCGCGGCGCGGTCGACGAGCGCGACGCGATGGCCGGCACGTGCCAGCAACATCGCCGTCGCCGCGCCGGCGCAGCGGGATCCGACGACGACGACGTCGTACGGTGTCGCGCGCTGCGGTGCGGTACGGGTCGGGCGCTGGCGAGCGGCCTGCCGAGCCTGCTTGGTCAGCCGACGCGCCGTCCCGTTGGCCAGCAGGGCCTTTCGGTGCTCAGCGGCCACATCGGCAAGAACGTGATAGTGAATCATCATTGGTCCTTCTGGATCGGTGTCGATTGCCAATCTGGGCGACCGGCGCCGCGCGCACATCCGTAACGAGCACTGATTCGTCGTCTCCGTAGTGCGGTCCGTGCCGCGCTTCGTGCCGCGCTCGTGCGAGTTGTCCGTGTGTCGCGGCGTCCTGGCACTCCGACGCACGGACAAGTTTGAAAAGCGGCGGGCGGCGTGCCGCTAGCATCGCTGGGTATGGCGCGCGGGGGCGAGCACACGCCTGTGGAACTGATGCGGGCGGGAATCACGCCACGCGAGCTGGAAGTGCTGCGGTGCGTCGTCCTGCGACTGAACAACCGCGAGATCGCCGAGCGGCTGGTCGTGTCGACCCGCACCGTGGAGAGTCACGTGTCGGCGTTGCTGGCGAAGCTAGGAGTCACCACTCGCCGCGAGCTGGCCACCCGCGGCGCAGCGCTGCTCGACCAACCTGCTGCGGCCCGGGCCAGTGGCCTGCCCGCTGCGCTGAACCACTTCGTGGGGCGAACCCGGGAACTCGACGAGGTACAGGCGCTGCTGTCCGCTCGACGTCTGGTGACGCTGACCGGACCCGCCGGCATCGGCAAGACCAGGCTGGCGCTCGAGGTGGGCCGCGCCGGCGGCGAGCGCTACAGCGACGGCATACGGGTGGTCGACCTGACGCCGGCCCGGCAGGACGCGGACATCGCCGACCGGGTGCTTGCCGCGCTGGGCGTCGCGCAGGTGCCTGGCCAGGCCGCGCTGGACTCGCTTGCCGGTCAGGGTGTGGGCCGTGCCATCTTGTTGATACTGGACAACTGCGAGCACGTCCTTCGCGGATCCGCTGTCCTGGTCGAGAAGCTGCTGGGCCACTGGCCCGAGGTGGGTGTCCTGGCGACCAGCCGCGAGCCGTTGGGTGTGCCGGGAGAAACCGTCTACCAGCTTCAGCCCCTCGCCGTTCCGGACGCACGCAACGTCGAGCTCGCGGACGTGCTGGCCGCCGATGCGGTCCAACTCCTCGCCGACCGCGTTAGCAGTGCCGGACCCGCCTTCTCGATAACCGAGGCGAACGCCGCCGCCGTCGCGCTGCTGTGTCGCAGACTCGACGGGCTGCCGCTCGCCCTCGAGCTGATCGCGCCGCGGCTACGCACGTTCACTCCCGAGCAACTCGCCGGTCGCCTCGACGACCGGCTGGCGCTGCTCGCATCCGGAGCACCCGGTGTGCCGTCCCGCCATCGAACACTTCGCCGGGCGATCGACTGGAGCTTTGAGTCGCTGAGCGAGCCGGAGCAGTCGCTGTTCACGGCATTGGCCGTCTTCGCCGGGTCGTTCTCCTTCGAAGCGGTGGAAGCGATCTGCACCGACTCCGCGACAGACCGCATGAACGTCGTGGAAACGCTGCCACTCCTGGTCGATCGATCCATGGTGGTCACGGTGCCTGCCGGAACCACGAACCGTTATCGACTACTCGAGACGCTGCGCGACTACGCCCACGAGCGGCTCGATCCGGCCGCCGCCCGGGCGCTGTCCGATCGTCACGCCGCGCACTTTCTGGAACTTGCCGAGCGATCCGAACCGCAGGTGCGCGGCGCGCGGGGACCGGAGTGGACCGCGCGGCTGCGCGCCGAGCAAGACAACCTGGACGCAGCACTGCAGTGGTCGTTGACGCACCAACCGACCGACGCGCTGCGATTCGTCACCGCGCTGCAGCGATTCTGGCAGGACACCGATCAACGGCGCTCGGGCATCGACTGGGCCGAACGGGCTCTCGCCGTGGACAACGCCCCGTCCACGGTGCGCTTTCAGGCGCTGCTGGCCGCCGTCGTACTCGTCGCGCCCTGGGACGTCACCCGGCTCGGCGAGCTCGCAAGCGAGGCGGACCAACTGGCCCAGCACCTCGGGGACGACCGTTCGCTGGCGCAAGCGAAGATCGGCCTCGCTGCGGCGAACGGTTATGCCACAGTCCACATCGAGTCGGACACTTCCGACGCCGAAGCGGCGATCGGATACTTCCGTAGCACAGGAGATCACTGGTACACGGCGAACGGGTTGCAGGCCTTGTCGGGTATGCAGCCGCCGGAGCCGGCCCTGCAGTCGCTGAACGAGGCCCGTCGCCTTTACGCCGCGGAAGGCGACCTGTTCCAGGCGGCGAACTGCGCGTTCATGATGGCATCCATACTGGTCCGCGACCTCGGTAACCCGGCGCCCGCGCACCAGCTAGCTCGGGACGCACTCGACGTCTTCCAGGAACTGGGCAGCGAACACGAACAAGCCCATGCCCGCAGCATTCTTGCCGAAATCGACTACCGCAATGCCAGGCCTGAACGAGCGGCCGACGTCGCCCAGGATTGCCTGGAAACGTTCCGGCGGCTGGCCGACCACAGATGCGAATCAGCCATGCTGCTGCTGCTCGCGGGCCTGGCCCAGGATCGGGGCGACAACGAGGCTGCGATCGGGTTGCTGCGCGAGACCCTCGACGTGGCAATTCGCGGCGCGCACACCCGCACCGTGCCGATGGCACTGGAGCGACTCGCGCGCCTACTCACCAGCCAGGACCCGCTCGCCGCCATTGCGCTCTTCGCCGCCCGTGGAAACTACCGTTACTCCGCCGGCGCAAGTCCACAGCCGGAAGCTGCAGCCGAACTCGACGCGCTCCGCCGGGCCGTGTCGCCGGCAGCCTTCGGTACCGCCTGGCAGCGAGGCGCGCAGGCACCCCTCGAAGACGTGATCGCTCTCGCTGACGAAGCCGGCGAAACCGCGGACCTCCCGTACCGGAACTGAGCACGCCGCTGAGATCTGCACGCGCCGATTTCCAGCTGTCGAGTGCCTGTCAGTACCGAAGTGCCGGGTAAGTCAGTGACGCTCCCATTTAGCGCGTACTCGAATCGCAGCGCAGTTGTCGCGACGATGTGCCGTGCCCGCGGCAGACAGTGACCGCGCACCTCTGGAGGCAGATGTGATCAGGGCCCTGCTATTGGGAATCGTGTTCTTCTTCATCTTCACGTTTCCGGCGACCTGGCTGCTGATGCTGTTTCTCGGCAACCTCGGATCGCACCAGTCCTATTGGGGCACGCTCCCGCTAGGAACCCTGGTGTCTGTGTTGCTGGCCGGCGCGGCGACTCCCAGTGTCGCCGTGGTCAAGCGCTGAGGCCGTCGCTCGCACGCTGGCACGACCCGGCGCTTGCGCGACCGTGGAGGGCGTCAACCGGTTCACTGCTGTGCGCGGCGTTTGACGCTGCGGCCGGCAAGGCATAATCGGGGAGCCGTCCGACGCTTGTGCCACGTGTTCAGTCCGAGGTCACGAGCTGCGGGCGGTGTCGAGTGACAGACCCCGAAACGAGCCTGCCAGCCCATGATCGAAGTCCGCGGCCTGACCAAGCGTTACGGCGACCGCACGGTCGTCGACGACCTCAATTTTCGCGTCGAACCGGGCGCGGTGACCGGTTTCCTCGGCCCGAACGGCAGCGGCAAGACCACGACCGCCCGGATGATGCTCGGGCTGACCGAGCCGGATGCGGGCGTGGCCGTGATCGGTTCGCGGCGCTATCGAGAACTCGCGCACCCGCTGCGCGAGATCGGCGCATTGATCGATCCTGGCGGGGTCAACCCTGGCCGGACAGCGATCGAGCACCTGTGCTGGCTGGCCGCCGCAAATCGGCTGCCGCACTGCCGCGCCGCGGAGGTTCTCGGCCTGGTCGGGCTTGATGGCGTCGCCGGGCGCAAGGTCGGCGGCTTCTCGCTGGGCATGCGCCAGCGGCTGGGCATCGCTGCGGCGCTGATCGGTGACCCGCCCACGTTGGTGTTCGACGAACCCATCAACGGCCTGGACCCCGAGGGCATCCGCTGGATTCGCGGGTTCATGCAGGATCTCGCCGCCGAGGGCCGGACCGTGTTCGTGTCGAGCCACCTGATGAGCGAGATGGCGCTGACCGCGACCGAGCTGGTCGTGATCGGCCAGGGACGGCTCATAGCTGCCGAGAGCGTCGCCGCGTTCACCGAGCGGGCTGAAGCGTCGGTGCGGGTTCGCAGCCCTCAGCTGGACGTGCTGGCCGCCGCTCTCGCGGAGCAGGGTGCTTCGCTGTGGCGCGACGGCGACGTCCTCGAGGTGGTGGGCGTCAGCATCGAGCACGTCGGCGTACTCGCACTGAAGCTGGGTGTGCTGCTCTACGAGCTGTCTCCCCAGCGAGCGTCTCTGGAGGAAGCCTTCATGCGGCTGACCGCCGACATCTGTGAGCACGTCGCGGGGCAGGCGGCGTGATCAACTCGCTGGCGATGGAGTGGCAGAAGCTGCGCCCACTCCACAAGACGGCTCGAACTGTGCTGCTCGCGATTGCCTTGGCCATTGCGGTCAGCGCGCTGGTCTCGGTGGCGATGGCGTCCAACGCACGGCACATGAGCCTTGTCGATCGGCAAGCGTTCGATTCGGTCGCCACCTCGCTGCAGGGAGTGAACGCGGCGGTGCTGGCGGTCGCGGCGTTCGGCGTGCTGTGCGTGACGCGGGAATACAGCACCGGGATGATCAAGACGACGTTCCTGGCGCAGCCGTCGCGGCTGCGAGTGCTGGCCGCGAAACTCGCAACGCATGCTGCCGTCGCCGGCGTCGCGGCTGCCGGTGCCTGCCTCGCGGCGTTCGCGGTCGGGCAGGCGCTGCTGGGGACCGCTGGACTGTCGGTCGGCTGGAACAATGCCCGCCTGCCGGCCGCAATCGGCGGCGGTGTCGTCTACCTGATGGTGATCTGCATCTGGGGCGTGGCGCTCGGCGCCATGCTGCGATCATCGTCGTCGGCGATCATCTGGCTGGCGTCTCTGCTCGTGGTAGCTCCGGTTATCGTGCAGATCCTGCCGCGACACCTGGTCGAACTGATCGGACGCTGGCTGCCGTCGCAGATCGGCCAGCAGGCGATCGCCTCACATCCGAGCGCGCACTCGTTTTCGCCGTGGATCGGCCTCGCCGTACTGAGCGCCTATGCCGGGCTGACGTTGCTGGCCGGTGCCTGGCGGATCACCCAAACCGACCCGTAGACCGACCTGCGCGGGCTTCCAAGCGGAGCGGGCGCTGCGGACGAGCACGGCGTGCGTCAGCATGAGGCGTGCTCGTCGGTCTGATCGGCGCCGCGGCTGCGGCCATCGCGTACGGTACTGCGACTGTGCTGCAGGCGATCGGGGTGCAGCGCATGGCCGCGGTGCCGGCCGGTGCCACGCTCTGGGGACGGGTGGCCGCGGGGCGGCTATACGCGCTCGGATTGATCCTCGACCTTCTCGGCTTCCTCGCATCTGTCGCGTCGCTGCGCACGTTGCCGCTGTTTTTGGTCGAGTCCGCCGTGGCGTCATCCGTCGCCGTGACCGCGGTTCTTGCCGTATTAGTTCTCGACTTGAAGCTGCGGCGTACGGAGATCACGGCGCTTGTCGTCATCGGCGTCGGTCTCGTGCTGCTGGGCGTCAGTGCCGAGCCGGGACCAGCACATCACGCCGGCACGGTGGCGGGCTGGGTGCTCCTCGGTTCGGTCGCGCTCGTGGCGCTAGTGCTGCTGATCGGATTGCGGGACGCGAACTTCCTACGCGCCTCCGTGACCTTGGCAATTGCAGCTGGCGCAGGTTACGGCCTTGTCGGCATCGCCGCGCGGACCCTTGCGGTGCGAGACCCGTGGTGGCGGACAGCCGCCGACCCGGTCGTCTGGGCGCTGCTCGCCCAAGGCGGTCTCGCCGTGATCGCCTTCGGATTCGCCCTGC
>JBPYES010000420.1:0-2816 GCA_051984825.1 Jatrophihabitantaceae bacterium | reverse complement strand
CCCTCCTCGACTTGGGCGAGGCCCAAATGAGAGAAGCGCCGTGACGACGAGAATCCGCCGCGTCCAATTCCCTCCCCGCGACCCCGCTAACGCATGACGCTGCGCGCAGTCCACAGCGGCGTCAAGGGAACAGCACCCATAGTCATCAACCTGCCGCCGCGACCCAGCCAAAGCGCATAGCAAGCCGCGAGCCAGCATGTCACTCGCTAAGCGGAAGTACCGGCGAACTCGTCCCCAGTGGCCCCAAACGCTCGACCTTCGGCAGGATCGCGCTCACGGCAATTGCGTGCAGATCCGCGCGGCGCAGCGCGCGCATATGTATACGGTGTTTCGCGCATAAAGGGCTGACCCTCGGCCGCTCAATAGCCGTCGTTCGGCGCGGCTTGCGCAGCTGACGGTCGCGCGCATTATCGGTCCTATTGATCGTTCCTGCGGGCGACCGTGCGTGTTGCCGCACCATGCCCGGCGGAGTTGGGAAGCGCGAACGACTGGGCTGCCGCGAATTCGAGATCGGGTGCCGCGCTCATGATTCGACTGCTCAAGGCGGTGCTGGCGACGTTTGCGGATGCAAGGCACGGCAACCCGACCGTGGCTACACCTCCTGGTGATGCACGGCATCGCGTCGCTCAGGTGGCGCGGGCGAGGGCGGCGGCGATGACTTCGGCGGTTTGCTGCGGCACCTCGTCCGGTAGTAAGAACACCGAACCGGGGATCGTCACCACCGTGACGTTGGGCGCGGCCTCGAGCGTGGCACGCTCGGCGTCGGTCAGGCCGCCGTCCCCCTTCTCGGCGTGCACCACCCACACCAGGTTGCCCGCTGCGGCCACCTCGCCGGCCGGGTCCCGGTCCGCGTCGATGTAGTCGAGGTACTCGCTGCTCACCCGAACGACGTCGGCGGCCTTGTTCTGCCTCAAGTCCTCGATCAGCTCCTTCTTGTGCGCCGCAGTGGTCTTGGCAGATCTCGCTATCAGCGGCATCAGCCGGATCAGCATGGCGGCCGGCCACCGGCCGACCTTCTGCGACGCCCGGATCACGCCGCGGAAGAACCTCGCCTCATCCGCAGTGGTCAGGCTGATCCCGAGCAACACCACCGGGCCGGGGAACTGCCCGGACAGCACCATCTCCAAGGCCACCGTCGCGCCGAGCGAAAAACCCACCACCACGTCGCAGTTATGTTCCTTGGCCAACTTGCCGGCGCGGCGAGCGAGTGCGGGGACCGACACGTCCTCGGACGCCGGTGCGCCGGCATTGCCCGGCAGCGTCGTAGCCACCAACCGCACACCGGAAAGCGCCGGCTCGGCCATCACCAGGTTGAACGATCGCGCTGCGTTTGCCCCGCCCGGCAACAGCAGAACCGATTGAGCCGCGTCCGGCGGCCCCGCGGTCAGAATCTCCCAGGACTCGCGCATTACGACCTCCCCCGTGGATGGCTGCCGCCGCACGAAGCGTATGGGCCGCCGAAGCCTGCCGGAAGCTGGAAACCATGACGAAGCTGTGACGCTGCGACCGCAACTCCGCGGTGTTTGCCCATGGCGAGTTGCGTCGCCATCGTGGTGTGCTTCCTGGAGTCGGCGATCCGATCGACCGGCACGATCATCGGCGACAGACTGCTGTCGATGGATGAGAAATCATCCGCTGTGTCGCATGAACTACCGATCGCCTAACGTCCGCAAATCGGCAAGATCGCGCACGACCTGCGGCAAATCCGTGCGCATCTGCGTGGCGTGACTGATGCATATGTATGCGATCTCCCGCCCGTAGCGTACGCATCCAAGCCGCTCGATAGCCGTCGTTCTGCGCGCAGGCTGACCCGCCGGCTGTGCGCGCCGATGGATCCTTCTCGGCGGAGATGGAGGCCTCTCGCAGACCAGAGTTATCCAGGCAGACCAGCGTCCGGCGCGCATTGCGAGCCGGCCGGTCGTGGCCGTGACCGGGTGCGGCACGCGACGGATTGGCGCCTCGCGTATCGCCCAGCGGGCCGAGTTAGTCGTCCGGTCTTAGACGCCTGTTTCGGCGTTGAGCCGTCCGGCGGTAGAGCGGCCCGCGCGGTCTTACCTTTGGCGACCCGCTCCTCGACAGTCGGATGCGATACTGGGCTTGCTCATCCACGGCCTCCCTCGGCCGCAACAGTCAGTGACCGGCTGCGCCAACCATCACTCGCTAACAGATCAGGCTATGCCCCCAGGTGGGCACACGCCTCTCGGTTGGAACGTCAACACCGTGAGGGCGTGGATGTATGTCGCAGGCCCGCTGCTCAGTGCCGTCATCGTGGCCGGCTTCGCGTTGTGCTGCCAGGACGCGACCACGTCTGGCCGGATCTGCCCCTGCGCAAGGAGCTCTGTTCACGGAGCCACGGCATTCCGAATCAGCGCGACCATCGCGGTACTTCGACGCTGACCGAGCCCAAGCGATCGTGTAGCGGATAAATCGCGGCCTGCTGCCTAGATCCCGGAGCGGTCGGCAGGACGCAGTGGTGGACAAAGACTCGAGGGGGGCGCGATGCTGACTGTTTGGATGGCCCTGGGATAGAGGGTTGGCCATAGGGGGACGTCATGACTGGGGTGCTGCGATCGACCGGTCGGCCGCCGAACATTCTGCTGATCACCAGCGATGAGGAGCGTTACACGCTCCCTGAGCCGGACGGGTTTGTGCTGCCGGCGCGGGAGCGGCTTCAGCAGCGCGGGGTCACCTTCGATAGCTACTACGTCGCGTCCGCGCAGTGCACCTCGTCGCGGTCGGTGATCTATACCGGGCGGCACATGCCGATCACGGAGATGTACGACAACGACTGCATGCCCTACATCCGCCGGCTCGAC
>JBPYES010000419.1:0-8680 GCA_051984825.1 Jatrophihabitantaceae bacterium | reverse complement strand
GCGGGCCGATCAGTGCCGTCCGACGCCGTCGAGTGGGTGTGCAGATCGATCATCGAGCCCGCTGCCCTGGGACGGGGCTTCTAGTTCTCGGCCCACGTGCGGGCGCACACCGCTCAGGCGTCACGGGCAAACGTGCGGCTGCCCGCCGCGTCAATCCTTCTTCGATTTGATCACCGGCAGCGGCGCGGTGACGTGCCCCGAGCCGACATCCTCGGGGTCGACGTCGATGTCCGTCCCGAACAGCAGCGCGGATATCTGGCGGTACCGATGCAACGGCCGGGGGACGTAGGCGATGCGCGACAGCGCCTGGTCTTGTCCGGCCGACTCGATGATGAACGTGCCGTAGCCGAGCAGGCGTCCGTTCAACGGCTGGTCAAACGTGAGGTCCGTGACTTTGATCAGCGGCATGACGCCGACCTTGCGGTTGAGCACTCCGGTCACGAGCAGCACCCGCCGGTTCGTCACGATCAACTGTTCGAAGTACCAGTCGAGCACGAACCACAGAAACCACAGCAGGCTGAAGATCAGAAAGAAGACTGCGAACGACAAGCCGACCGGGTGTTCCCGCAACAGGACCAGGAACAGCAGACCGATGGCCAGGAACCCCAGAAAGAGCAGGAAGGTAGACGCCAATGCCATCCAGTGCCGGCGGACAGCGAAGATTCGCTGCTCACGGCTGAGCAGATACCGGCTGACCTTTGGTCCAGCCCGTTGCATGGCACCTCAGAGACTGGTGATGAAGCTGGAGATACCGTGCGCGATGTTCACCAGGGCCTCCCAGATCGTCCGTGTGATGTCGGCGGCCTGACTCGGCTGCGTCACGATAAAGAAGATCACGAAGATGAGGGCAGCCACCCCAACGATTTTCTTCGTGTCCACGCGGACCCCACTTCCATTCGCACACAGGTCCTGTTCTTCTTACCGCATGGGACAGCAACGACGCCGACGCCGCGCCCGGGCATAAAGCGTGACTTGAGGGTAACCCAGTGTCGCGAATATTGGAGCCCTGTGCGGGTGGAATTGTCCTGGACGATCGCGGACGTCTGCTGCTGATCCGGCGGGCCACGCCCCCGTCTGCCGGTCGCTGGTCGATTCCGGGCGGACGCTGCCGTCTCGGCGAGTCGACCGCCGCAGCGTGTGTTCGCGAGGTTGCAGAGGAGACCGGGCTCGTGGTCCACGTCGTCCGCCGCGCCGGGCGGGTACTGCGCGCAGGTCCTGATGGCGTCGACTACGACATCGAGGACTTCGTATGTTCCGTCGATGGCGGCGAACTGCGGGCCGGCGATGATGCGGCCGAGGCGCGTTGGGTGAGCCATGCTGAGCTGGCCTCGCTGGACCTCGTGCCTGGGCTGCTCGATGCACTGGCCTCCTGGGATGCGCTACCCACCTAACCGGCGACGCCGGGATGTGTGCGATCCGGCTTGTTCCCCGAGCTAGGCCGCCAGGAGCCACCCAGCCGGCGTCATGGCTGCGCGGCCGGCACGGGACGGGCGGGCTGTTCGCCGCCCCGGGCATCGAGGTACTCGCGGGTCGGCACCATGACCTTGCGACGGAATGTGCACACCACGGTGCCGTCCTGCTTGTATCCGATCGTCTCAACCTGCACGACGCCCCGATCGGACTTGGACTTCGACGGCGTCTTGTCGAGCACCCGGGTCTCGCCGTAGATGGTGTCGCCGTGGAAGGTCGGCGCAACATGCCGCAACGACTCGACCTCGAGGTTCGCGATCGCCTTACCGCTGATGTCGGGCACCGACATGCCGAGTAACAGGGAGTAGATGTAGTTACCCACCACGACATTCCTCCCGAAGTCGGTCGAGTTCTCGGCGTAGTTGGCGTCCAAGTGCAGCGGATGGTGGTTCATCGTGATCAGGCAGAACAGGTGGTCGTCATACTCGGTCACCGTCTTGCCAGGCCAGTGCTTGTACACGGCACCGACCTCGAACTCCTCGTAGTACCTGCCGAACTGCACGTCCGCGCTCCTTTGTCCGATGCCGTGTGGCTCAGCATCCTGCCTCGATCGGCCCCGGTGCGGAGCAAAATGTGGCAGATGCCTTACGCCCTGCAGGCGGACCGTGCACGCAGGGCATCGCTCCAGTCGTCGCGTCCTCCCGACCGGCGTTAGCGGAACGAGGACGCGATCTGCTGTTCGACCTGCGCATATGCGACCCCGGCGTGTCCCAACAGTTGCCCGATGCCGTCGAGCGCATCGGACAGGCCACGTGCATGCTGATCGAACTGCTCATACAGCGACGTGAACTGCGCCGCGGCCTGCCCCGACCACTCGGCCCCGAACAGTGGGTTCAGCTGTCCCTTAAGGCTCTGGTGGGCGCCGCGGACATCAGACGAGGTGCGCGTGACGTTGCCACTGAGCTGCTGCAACTGGTCCGGCGTGACTTTGAGGCCCGTTGACATGTGCAGGTCCTTTCCCGGTCGGACTCGCGACCGTGGCGTGAATGACGTGCCGGAACGCTACGCAGCCGCCGCGCTGCTCCGGGGACGAGAAGGCAGAGCTGTGGATAACCGCGCACTCGTTCCGGAGTTATCCACAGGCCGCGGATTCGGGCACTGCGCGGCCCAGAGAGCGCCGCAGACTTCGGGCATGGAAATCCGGCTCTCGGTCCGCGACGGGGAGGGCTTCGCGCGTGATGTCGCACTCGTAGGTTCGCCCGGTGCCACGCTGCGCGACGTAGCCGACGGCATCGCGAGCTTGATGCCGGGCGTTGACGACATGACTGCGTTGTGGAGCGGCTCCCAGCGTCTGCCACCGACCGCCGTGCTCGGCGGGCCCGGCCTGCGCCATGGTGACGTGCTGCAGCTGGGACGGCCCGGCGAACGCGACCTCAGCGCCGGCGCCGTACTTCGCGTCCATGTGGTTGGCGGCCCGGATGCCGGCCTGGTGGCAGCGCTTCCGCGCGGCGTCTTCACCGTGGGCCGCAGCCCCGCCGGCGACCTGGTGCTGACCGACCCGGACGTGTCGCGCGAGCACGCAGCGATCACCGTCACCACGGGCGGCATCAGCGTGCGCGATCTCGGCTCGACCAACGGCACCTACCTCGAGGGCAGCGCGGTGGACGCCGACGGTGCCGCCTTGACGCCCGGCCAGTTGCTCCGCCTGGGCGAGTCGCTACTGCGTGTCACCGGGGCCGACGAACCAGCCGCGGCGATCCGGTCCGGCCCTGACGGTGCGCAGCTGGTGAACCGGCCACCCCGGCTCGCGCCCCAGTTGCCGGACCGTGAGGTGATCGCCGCCGTACACCCGGCCGGCACGGCCCCGCAACGCGTGCAGTGGCTGGCCGCGTTGCTGCCGACGCTGTTCGGCGCGGGCCTCGCGCTCGCGATGCACAGCGTGCAGTTCCTGGCATTCGCGCTGCTGTCTCCGGTGCTGATCGTGGCTACGGCCGCGGGCGATCGGCTGCACTGGCGGCGCGCTCGCCGCCAGGAGGCGCGCGGCTTCCGCCGCCGCGAGGAACAGGCCCGAAACGAGTGCGCCCTCCTACTCGCAGCCGAGGTCACGCATCGCCGGCGTGCACATCCCGACCCCGCTGCGGTGTTGCGCACCGCGACGATTCCCGACTGCCGGCTGTGGGAACGCCGCCGCGCCGACGCGGATCTGCTCGACGTGCGGCTCGGCATGGCCGACGCGCCGGCGGCGTTGCGGATAAGCCGCGGATCTCAGGTCGAATCGGCGGGGATCCTCTGGCTGGTCCCGTCGGTCGTCAACCTGCGTGCCGGTCCCCTCGGCATTGCCGGTCCTCCCGGTAGCATGCTCGGCACAGCTCGATGGGTGCTGGCCCAGGTCGCCGCGCTGCATTCCCCCGCAGACGTCCGCGTCGTGCTGCTGTTCGCCGATGCAGCCGCCTCGGCCTGGACCTGGACGCGCTGGCTGCCCCACGTCCAGGGCAATGTGGCAGTCACGGCAGCGCAGCGTGCCGCCACAGTCGGGGAGTTGTCGCAGGTGGTCGCCGATCGGCGTGCGCATCGCCAACATATGCCGGACGGATGGACCGGGCCGTGGATCATTCTTGTGATCGACCGCGCCGGGGCGCTCGCCGATGTCCCCGGCCTGGCCCAGGTTCTCGCAACGGGGCGCACCGTCGGTGTGACGGCGATCTGCCTCGACGAGGATGAGCGACGGCTGCCCACGGCGTGTGTAGCCGTTGCCCGGGTGTGCGGTGCTACCGGCACCCGGCTGGGCATCCAGACCGCGGGCAGCCCCGAGGTCACCGAGGTGATTAACGATCGGGTGGGCACGCGGTGGGCAGATCGCGTGGCGCGGGCGCTGGCGCCGATGGTCGATGCGAGCGCCGATACCGCTTCGGCGATTCCCGCGCACTGCCGGCTGCTCGATCTGCTCGAGCTCAGTGAGCCCACGTCCGACGAGCTGATCACCCGATGGCGTGCCGGGGGCGGGCCGGCAACCGCGCTCGGCACCGCTGCTGAGGGGAAGTTCGCGATCGACCTCGAACGAGACGGCCCGCACGCGCTGATCGCCGGGACGACCGGCGCGGGCAAATCCGAACTACTCCAGTCATTGATCGCCGGACTCGCCGCAGCCAATTCCCCGGAAGCGATGTCGTTCATCCTGATCGACTACAAGGGTGGGGCGGCATTTGCCGACTGCGCTCGGCTGCCGCACAGCGTCGGCATGGTGACCGACCTCGACTCGCACCTGACGCGGCGCGCACTACAGTCGCTCGACGCCGAGCTGCGCCGGCGCGAGGCGCTGTTCGCAGCGGCCCGCGCCAAGGATCTCGCTGCGTACCGAGTGTCGCGACATCAGACGAACAACCCGCTGGGCAGATTGGTCCTGGTCATCGACGAGTTCGCTGCGCTGGCGGATGAGCTTCCGGACTTCATCACCGGCCTTATCGCTGTCGCGCAGCGCGGTCGTTCACTCGGCGTGCACCTCGTCCTCGCTACACAGCGCCCGGGCGGGGTGATTTCCCCCGAGATCAAGGCCAATTCTGCGCTGCGCATCGCACTGCGGGTCACCGATCCGGGTGAGTCGGCCGATGTCATCGGCACCGACGTCGCTGCAGCGATCGACAAGAGCCGGCCGGGACGGGCGTTCGTCCGCGCGGGTAACGCGCTCACCGAGATGCAGACAGCACGGGTGAGCGGTGCGCCACCGAGCGGCGCCACCCAGGCGACGGTACAGCCGCTCGACGCCTGGGGACGCGCAGTCGGTCGCGACATCACCGGCCACGGGGAGAAGACCGATCTGCAGCTCCTCGTAGATGCGATCTGCGAAGCTGCGACCCGGAGTGGGATCAGGCCGGCGGCACGGCCATGGCTAGAACCGCTGCCCGCCCATCTCCCCGCCACTGCTCTCGGTCCGCGCAGTCTTCCCACGGTGGTGCCGGTCGGCTCGGTCGACCTGCCGAATGAACAGCGGCAGGAGGCGCTCTGTGTTGATCTGCGGGTAGCCGGGCCGATGTTGATCGTCGGCAGCCCGCGATCGGGCCGTAGCTCGGCGCTGCGGACGCTCGCCGGCATGGCAGCTGCCAGCCTCGCACCGGACGCCCTGCACCTGTACGTCGTCGATTCCGGCGGCGGCGGCCAACGCATGTTGGCGCATCTGCCGCACTGCGGTGCGGTGATCAGCCGCGAGGAATTCAGCACCGCAGAACGACTGCTCGCTCGACTGACATCCGAGATCGCCCACAGGCAGACACGGCTGGCCGAACTCGGGGTGAGCTCAGTCGCAGAAGCACGCGAACGCGGCGAGGTCATTCCGTTAGTGATGCTGATCGTCGACGGCTGGGAAGGGTTCGTTGCGGCCGCAGACGAGCACGACGCGGGACGCAGCGTTGACACCTTGCTTGCGCTGATCCGCGATTCCGCAGCGGCCGGCTGCACGATCGCGATCACCGGCGACCGCGCGACGCTGGCCGCCCGTGTCGCCAGCCTCGTGGCTCGCAAGTACGTGCTGCGCCTAGCCGACCGGGCCGACTACGCGCTCGCCGGCATCTCCCCACGTGACGTTCCGGCATCGATGCCACCCGGCCGCGCTGTCTGCGCCGAAACCACCGCCGCGGAGGTGCAGTTCGCCTTCCTCGGAGCCGAGCCAAGCGCTGCCGCGCAGCAACAGGCGCTTCGCGAGCTCTCGGCGGTATCCGGGCCACCACCGGGCCGAGGGCCGATCCGCATCCGGCCGCTGCCTGCCAGTGTCGCAATCGCCTCACTCGGCTCGACTGAGCAGGGCATGGCGGTTCTGGGCGTGGGCGGCGACGAGCAGAGCCCGGTCGCCGTCGACTTGTTCGCAGGAGGTGGACGGCTGATCGTCGCCGGACCGCCGCGATCCGGGCGGACGACCGTCTTACGCCTGATCCTCGAGCAGGTGCGTGATTGCGATCTCCTGGTCGGCGCGCCGAAACGATCCGGGCTTGTCGAAGCGGCCCAGGCACGCGGCCTCCACGTTCTGACGCCGGATGATCCGCCCACAGCGATACCGCCACCCCGCTCGCAGCCACTGCTGGTGCTTGTCGACGACAGTGAGGCGTTCCTCGACACCCGGGTCGGAGACGCACTCACCGAGTTGCTGCGCACCGGCCGGCCGGACATCGCCGCAGTCGTCGCCGCTCGCAACGACGAACTGGCAGTGACGTACCGAGGCCTGGGCAACGAGGCTCGCCGCAGCCGGGCAGGGCTGTTGCTTCAGCCCGAGCCCGGCGACGGCGAGTTGCTCGGACTGCGCCTGCCGCGCACATACTCGGCGCAGCCACCCGGGCGTGGGGTGCTGGCCGTCGAGCAATCTCAGCTGCGGGCGATCAGCGGTGGCGCTGGCGCGGGCGCCCTGCGGATCCAGGTGGCACTGCCGTGACGCCGCGCCGCCCGCGATCAACCCATGTGTGGGTACCGGTGGTCCGTCGGTGGGACGAAATTCTCCTTGATCGAGCGGGGTGAGAGCCAGCGAAGCAGATTCCAGATCGACCCCGCTTTGTCGTTCGTCCCCGAGGCGCGCCCCCCGCCGAAGGGCTGCTGTCCGACCACGGCGCCGGTCGGCTTGTCGTTGACGTAGAAGTTGCCGGCTGCGAAGCGGAGCTCGCGCGTCGCCTCGTCGATGGCAGTGCGGTCGGTCGCGAACACCGCGCCGGTCAGTGCGTATGGCGAGACGGCCTCGAGCTGCGCCATGGTCTCCCGCCACACCTCATCGGCGGGGCGAGTGACGTCGTCGTAGACATAGACGCCGAGCAACGGACCGAAGTATTCGCGGGTGAACAGCTCGTGCCCCGGATCGGTCGACTCGACGACGGTCGGTCGCACGAAGTAGCCCTCGCTGTCGTCGGCCTTTCCGCCGGCGATCACTGTCGCGGACGGCTCGCCGTGCAGCTGGTCCAGCACGGCGGACAGCCGGTCGAAGGCGCGACGGTCGATGACCGCGCCGCCGAAGTTGGCGAAATCGTTCACGTCACCGTACGTAAGCGACTCTGTGATCGCGACGAGCTCGTCGCGTAACCCGCCGTCCCACAGGGATCGCGGCAGGTAGGCACGCGATGCGGCAGAACACTTCTGGCCTTGATACTCGAAGGCTCCCCGCACCAGCCCCACAGCAAGGGGTCCTGGGTCAGCCGAAGGGTGCGCAAGCACGAAGTCCTTGCCGCCGGTCTCGCCGACCAGGCGCGGGTAGGCGGCGTAGGAGCCGATCGACGTCCCCACGGTGCGCCACAGGTGCTGGAACGTGGCGGTCGAACCCGTGAAGTGGATGCCGGCCAGTGCTGGATGCGGCACCGCAACCTCGCTGATCGCGGCACCGTCCCCGGTCACCATGTTGATCACGCCGGGAGGTAGCCCGGCCGCCTCCAGCAGGCGCATCGTCCAATGCGCGGCGAGTTGCTGCGTCGGCGAGGGCTTCCACACAACGGCGTTGCCCAGCAGTGCCGGCGCAGTGGGAAGGTTGCCGGCAATGGCGGTGAAGTTGAACGGCGTGATGGCCAGCACGAAGCCCTCGAGCGGGCGGTACTCCGACCGATTCCAGGTGAGCGGCGCGCTCGTCGGCTGATTCTCGAAGATCTGCCGAGCGAAGTGCACGTTGTAGCGCAGGAAGTCGATCAGCTCGCACGCGGAGTCGATCTCGGCTTGCTGCACGGTCTTGGACTGGCCGAGCATGGTGGCCGCGTTGAGCGTGTCGCGCCACGTGGTGGAGAGCAGATCGGCAGCACGCAGGAAGATCGCCGCCCGTTCGTCGAAGGGGAGCCCACGCCACGCGGGCGCGGCCGCGAGCGCGGCCTCGATGGCGGCGGCTACGTCGGCCCCGGTCGCTTGTGCGGTGACGCCAAGCACGGCGCGATGCCGATGCGGCTGCACCACGTCGAGGCGCGTCCCACCGGCCATCCGCTGCGTCCCGCCGATGGTCATGGTCAGCTCCGCACCATCGCCTGCTAAGTGCGCGAGCTTGGTTGTCAGGGTGCGGCGCTCGGCGCTGTCGGGTGCGTAACTGCGCGGCGCCTCATTGGCCGGAATGGGTGGGTGCGTAATCGCGTCCATGGCGGGCCTCCACGTCTCGCGCGGCATCGTTGCCGGCCTATCGATGGTAGATGGGAAGAGGACGCCGCTACCCCGTCGACGGTTCACTTGAGCCGCTGAGCGACCCGAGCAGCGTGGCGACCTCCTGGCTCGCGTACCACGCGAGTTCGAATGCTTCCGTGTCGTCAACGGCGTCGGACGCATCCGGGTC
>JBPYES010000418.1:0-3092 GCA_051984825.1 Jatrophihabitantaceae bacterium | reverse complement strand
ATCGCCCATGCCCTGTCGTACAGCGAGCGCACGGTCAAGAACATCGTGCACGGCGTCACGACGCGCCTGCAGTTGCGCAACCGCTCGCACGCCGTGGCGTACGTGGTCCGCGAGGGCCTCATCTGACCAGGGTCGTCGCCCTCATCCGAGAGCCATTGCGAACACATGCATCAGGGGAGTCCCGGACACCAGCGTCGTGCCGATGTTCGGCAGGACGACTGCCGATACCGTCTTGCCGGCCTGCAGTGAGACGCCCGCGTAGAACACCTTGATGGTGTGCGTCTGCTGCGTGTTGCCGGGACGGTTGCGGTAGCCCGTCGTGATCGCGACATCTCCTGTCGCGGAGGTCGAGTACCAGTCCGGAGCCGTCAAGGTGAACGGCTGGCTGGTGCCGTCGCTGTAAAGCACAGTGCCGGTGCCACTCACCGGGCCGTAGCTGCCGGCGAGCAGGAAGCCGAGCGTGCTCCCCGTGCCCGTGAGCTGAACGGGTTGTCCGGCAGCGAGGGTGTTGTCCGGCGTTCCGGCCGCCGCGCTGGGCCACGTGAAGCTCAGCCCGGCATGGCTGACCGTCGCGCCGGGGGTGACGCCGGCGGCCGCGAGCGCCTGCGCCGACATGCTCGATCCGGAGCCGTCGATGTTGCCGGCGTCGGTGTTCGTGTCGTCGGTGACGCCGACGTTGTCGGACGCTGCGGCGAGATCCGGATACGGCACCGCGATGGTCGCCGTCCCCGTTGCCGTGCCGCCGCCGTCAACACCCTGGTAATGGGCATGCGCCGTCACAGTGAACCCGCCCGGTGCGGCGTCCCCAGGAGCGGTGAGCCGCCACGTCGCGGTCGCCTGCGAGCGGGCCTCGACCGTACCGGGAAGTCCGGATACCGGGGTGGCGGTCCAGCCGTCCGGCACATCCAGCGATGCCGCCAGCGCGTTGGCCGGGTAGTCGCCGGTGTTCGTGAACGTAGCCGACACGGATGCGGTGCCGCCCGGGGAGATCACAGTTGGCGCGGCGACCGTCACGTAGTGCGCGCCCGCGGTCCGGTGGACCGTCACCGGAGCGGACAACGGCAGGTCGGCGGAGGAGTCGCCGACGTGCACCGCGTACGGGCCGTCCAGCGTGGTCCATGCCTGCGCGTGGCTGTTCCAGATCGAGAACGCCCGCTGGTCAAGCGTGAACGTCAGATGCCGCGTCTCCCCCGGCGCTAGCTGCACCCGCTGGAACCCCTTGAGCTGCAAGGGCGGTTCGCCGGCGGCAGGCGGGTCGGTGACGTACACCTGCGCGACGTCGGCGCCGGCCCGGGTGCCCGTGTTGGTGACGTCGACACCGACAGTGACGTGCCCGTTGTGGTTCAGCAGCGGCGAGACCACCAGGTTGTGGTAGGCGAAAGACGTATAGGAAAGCCCATAACCAAAGGGGAAAAGCGGTGTCTGGCTGTTCGCGTCATACCACCGGTAGCCGATCTGCAGGCCTTCTGAGTAGGTCGCCGTGCCGTTCACGCCGGGCCATTGCGCGGGCGTCGACGTCGGGACCTGCGAATTCGAGACCGGGAAGGTCACCGGCAGCTTGCCGGACGGGTTGACATCGCCGAACAGCAGCGCGGCCAGCGCGTTGCCATCCTCTTCCCCTGGGTACCACGCCTCGAGGATCGACGGCACCTGGTCGACCCACGGCATCAGAACCGGAGCGCCGCTGTCCACGACCACGATCGTGTGCGGGTTCGCGGCGGCCACGGTCTGCACGAGCTGGTCCTGGTTGCCGGTCAGGTTCAGGTTCGGCCGGTCGCTGCCCTCCTTCTCCGCATCGCTCACAACGACCACGGCGACATCCGCGGCAGCGGCCTGCTGCGCAGCCTGGGTGAGGTCGCTGCCGTTCGACGTGGTGACGTTCACCCCGGAGCCGACGCGTGCCTGGATGCCCTGCACCGGGCTGACCGTGTAGAGCGGGTTCACGTGCGACGAGCCGCCGCCGCCCGGATACGTGGTCGCGGCGTACTGGCCGATCACGGCGATGGAGTGCAGTGCCGACGCATCCAGCGGCAGCTGGTTGCCGCTGTTCTTCAGCAGCACCGTGCTCGCCTCGGAGATCTCGCGGGCCGCCGCACCATCGCCCGTCGCGTCGATGGGCGTGATGGTGGCTGGGTGATCGAACAGGCCGAACCGGATCTCGGTGGCCAGCCTGGCCTCGAGCAGTTGGTCGAGCCGCTGCATGCTGACCTGGCCGTCCTGCACAGCCTGCTCGAGCGGCTGGTCGTACGGGCCGTTGTCGGCAAGCTCGAGGCTCATGCCGGCATCCGCCGAGCCGACCGCTGAATGTGTCGCGCCGGCGTCGGACTGGATGAAGCCGTCGAAGCCCCACTGGTTGAGGAGCACGTCGGTGAGCAAGTGCTTGTTCTGGCACATGAATTCGCCGTTGACCGAGGGGTAGGCGCACATCACCGCGGCGACGCCGCCCTGCTTCACCGCCGCCTCGAACGCGGGCAGGTGGATTTCGTGCAGCGTCCGGTCGTCGATCGCCTCGTTGATCGTCTTGCGGTTGGTCTCCTGGTCGTTGGCCGCGTAGTGCTTGACCTCGGCCAGTACGCCCTGGCCCTGAATGCCCTGGATGTTGGCCGCGGCCAATTGCCCTGCCAGATAAGGGTCTTCGCCGAGGTTCTCGAACGCACGGCCGCCCTCGGGCACCCGGACCATGTTTACGTCCGGCGCCTCGATCAGGCTGTGCCCGACGTCGGCCGTCTCCTTGCCTTCGACGACGCCGTACTCGTGCGCCAATTCGGTGTCGAACGTTGCTGCCAGCGCCACCGGCGCCGGCAATGCGGTGGCGGACGGCTGGGTCGACACCGAGCCGGTGCCCACTCCGGCAGGGCCGTTGGTGATCCGGAAGTCCGGCACGCCCAGTCGCGGAATGCCGGGCACCAGGCGGGCGATGCCACCGGCCCCCATGCCCGTGGTGTGCATCTGCGAGATCTTCTCCTCCAGCGTCATCTGCGCGACCAACTGCGCGGCGCGCTGCTCCGGCGACTCGCTCGGGTCGAGCCACGGACGGGCCGCCGCGTGCGCGCCGGGTGCCACGATCATCGAGGCCACGGCGACGCTCGCCG
>JBPYES010000417.1:0-7470 GCA_051984825.1 Jatrophihabitantaceae bacterium | reverse complement strand
TCTCGGCGGCCAGCCCGGCAGCGGCCAGCCCGGCCAGCCAGGGCGTGAGCAGGCCGATCGCCCCGGCTAGTTCGGTTGTTCCGACAAGGTAGCGCATCCACTGGCCAGCTCCGATCTGAGCGAACTCGTGCACCATGCCAGGGTCCGAGTTGAGCTTGGGCACGGCAGCGGACACGAATACGAAGGCGAGCAAGATCTGCCCAGCCCAGAGCAGCGCACTGGTACGGCGGCGCGGCCTGGCCTCACGGACAGTCGTGCTAATCACGGCTGTCTCTTTCATGGGTTGCTCCATCGGGTCATCGCTCCTTCAGCCACCCGGGCGACCGTCGTCGCCCGGGACTAGTGGTCTTGGGGTGGGGGTGGGTGGTCAGGTGATGTCGCGCCTGCTGAGCAGTGCGGTGCCGACGAGCAGGGGCGACAGTCGCGTAGCCGGCTGGCACGAGCGCGGCGGCTGGCTGAGCAGGTGGGCGCTGGCCGGGAGGCCGGTGCTGTGGGTAGTAGCGGCGGCGCGGCCGTAGTTATGAACTTTGGTGCCGAGTCGGGGATCAACCCAAGGGGTCGCACGGATGGTTCATCAGTAAGGCAGCGGTCGCCCGGACGGGGTGCGCAGATCGATAGGTGGGTCCGGGCGGCGCGGCGTTGTGCGGATACGGATCTGTCGCATCCTCGTCTCCAGTTGAGCGCGTCTCACAGCTGCTGCTGCGCGGTCTCGGCTCAGCGCGGAGGGACACGGCGGCTCATGCACACAATTGGTAGACCTCTGGGCCGATGCCGCACGGTAATCGCGGCAGTTGACCCGGACGAGGCCTGCGGTGGACTGATTCAGGCCGGCGATGATCCGCGTCGTGGTCGATTTACCGGCCCGGTTGTGTCCAAGGGAGCCGGTCGCGATGCCACGCTGGACGACGAAGTCCAGCCCGTCGACAGCCGCCTTCTCCCCGTACCGCTTACTAACGTTCGGTACCTCGAACATCGCGGGTTCCTCCATCGGTAATGCCGGTAAATCCGGCGTGCCACCAACGCTAGGAATCACGCGCGCGTCCGGAATCAGCCGAGCGACCACAAGCGGAGCAGGCCACATATGCCGCAAGGCCTATCCTCCGGCCCCCAACGGTCTACCGGGACAGCCTGGCAGTAGGCCAGTACACGGGCGACTGGCCGCGTGCCTCAGCATCCACAAGCGCGCGGCTCAACCGGTGCCGGTTCAGTCGAGCTGCTTGTCGCGGCGGTCAGCCGGTCGGATGGTCAAACTCGACGGGGGTGCGTAGCAGGCCGCTCACATCCGTTCCAGGAGGAAGATCGCGCGGAGTCGCCGCGCGCTGGAACAGCCGTGCCCCGGTCACGCCGCCCATGGTCGCGCTCGCCGCGATGACCTCGACCCAGCAGCCTTCCTGCAGGGCAAGGACAGGGACGTCGTTGTCTTCGAGGAACTCGACGATGCGCTGATCGCGAGTCTCGCCCAGGTGCCCGGCCAAGACTTCCTTAGCTGGATAGTGCGGATTGATTTGAAACGGGATAAGCCCAAGGGCGGCCAGGCTCGGCGGCTCCGCGATCGGCATGTCGTTGGTGGTTCGGATGGTCGGGCACGCGAGATTGGTGCCGGCGCTAGAACCGATGTAGGGCACTCCCTCACCGACTCGGCGTCGGATCACGTCCAACAGATCAAACCGGTACGCGGCGGCGAGCAACCGAAAGGCGTTCCCGCCACCCACGAACACCGCCTCGGCCGACCGCACACACGATCTGGGCGAGGCAGACCGGTGAACGCCGACGATCTCGACCCCTATCGGCTCGAGCGCGTCCGCGACAACCGCGACGTGCCGATCCCAGTCCCGCTGCGCATACGGCACTACGACAACCTGGCGGACACAGGCGAGCGCTCCAGCCAACACGTTCAGAGCGTGCTGTAGATACCGACCGCCACCTGGCGGGTAACCATTCGAGAGCAGAACCAGCCGCACGCCACCCAGTCTCCAGGCCGCAGCGAGCAGCTTTCCTGGGCCGCCCGGCCGCGACCGGGCTCGTGGTGAGCCAGGAGCGGGCCATCGGTCCTAGCAGCGTCAGGACGTTCGCCGCTTCCCCGGTAGCAGGTACGCGATGAGCATTGCCGGAATCACCACAGGCGATGCCTCGGTCCCGCCGGTCCGAGGCGAAGGACGCCAGCACCGCCAGGGCGGGCCGAATTAGGAGGGTGAGGACATGAAGCGTGTGGTCATCGACAGGTACGGCGGTCCCGAGGTGTTAAGGGTGGTGGAGGATCAGGATCCACGGCCAGGTCCCGGCGAGGTATGCGTCAGGGTTCTGGCAGCAGGCGTGTCGGTAACCGATGCGCAGCTGCGCGCCGGCACGTACCTCGGCGTGCCGCAGCCGCCGTTCACGCCCGGCTACGAGCTCGTCGGGGTCGTAGAGGCGTTAGGCCCGGGTTGTTCGAGGCTGTCCGTGGGCGACCGCGTTGCTTCACTGACGGTGTGGGGCGCCTATGCGGAACGGGTTTGCGTGCTGGAGGCGAACGCGGTTGAGGTGCCCGAGGACCTCGACCCGGCCGAGGTCGTCGGCCTGGTGTTGACCTACATGACTGCCTATCAGCTG
The DNA here is from genome assembly GCA_051984825.1 of Jatrophihabitantaceae bacterium. Taxonomy (GTDB): domain Bacteria; phylum Actinomycetota; class Actinomycetes; order Mycobacteriales; family Jatrophihabitantaceae; genus DASXRA01. The sequence goes on along the minus strand of JBPYES010000417.1, from coordinate 4,881 downwards.
CTGCACCGCACGGCGAAGGCGCAGCCCGGGGAGACGGTGCTGGTGCACGGTGCGGCCGGGAGGGTGGGCACCGCGGTCCTTGAGTTGGGAGCGGTGGCGGGGCTTCGGTTATACGGAACCTGTTCAGCTCGCGACCGCGCCGCGGTCGAGCGGCTCGGTGCGGCGCCGATCGACTATCGCAATGAGGACTTCCTGGCGCGGGTGCGCGAGCTCCCCGGCCAAGGCGTGGACGTCGTGCTCGACGGGATCGGCGGTGCGCTCTCGCTTCGTTCGTTCCGCGCGTTGCGCCCCGGCGGACGGCTCGTCGTGTACGGCCACCACGCCGTGCTCGCCGGGGGCCGCAGGAACTGGCGCGGGTGGATCGAGTGGTACACGACCAGCGCAACCGTCGCACTGTGGGGCCTGCTCTCACCTCGCCGGAGTGTGGGCGTGTACCGCATCCAGAAGCTGCGCGAAGGTCACCAGATCATTCCCAGGGGAGCTCGCCATCCGCTGCCGGTGGGTGGAGGTCCTCGCTACCCGGAGTGGTACCGGGAGGACTTCCGTGCCCTGCTCGAACTGCTCAGCGCGACCAAGATCCACCCGGTTGTCGCGCAGCGCCTGCCGCTGTCCGAGGCACGCCATGCACACGAACTGTTGGACAGCTCTGCATCGAAGGGGAAGCTTGTGCTCGTGCCATAAGTCGACCCAGCATGCGCGGCGCGGGGTACGACAGCCTAGCGGTCGCGCTCCGCACACGCGGGTGCGAGGGGCCGTGCTTAAGGCGCCGTTCGGCTACAAAGGTGGTGATCAACGGTGGCTGTGTCGATGACTCCGGCGGCATCCTCAGTCTCGACTGGGGTGGCTGGCCGCACACCTCCGTGTGTACTGGTGATCTTCGGTGCTTCGGGTGACCTGACTACTCGAAAGCTGCTGCCGGCTCTCGGTCGCCTCGCGGCAGACGGAGCACTCGCGCCGGAGGTGAGTCTGATCGGGGTGGCGCGTACTGCGCTGTCTGACGACGAGTTCCGCGCTCGCTGTCGTGAGGCCATGGCCGCGCCCGGTCCTGACGTACACGCGTTGATCGCCGGTGCCCGATACCTGGCCGGCGGTTACGACGATCCTGCGACCTACCTGGCGTTGCAGCAGGTCGTCGCGGAACTCGACAAGGATCGCGGCACCGGCGGCAACCGCGTGTACTACCTGGCGACGCCACCACGGCTGTTCGGGTCGATTGCTATGCGTCTCGGGGCGGCCGGGCTGGACAAGTCGCCGACGGACGGGTTCGTCCGCCTGGTCATAGAGAAGCCGTTCGGCTGGGATGAGCAGAGCGCGCGTGAGTTGTACGCCGATATATCGCCGGTGTTTGCCGAGGAGCAGGTGTTCCGGATTGACCACTACCTCGCGAAGGAGACGGTGCAGAACCTGCTTGCCGTCCGGTTTGCGAACGCGATCTTCGAACCGATCTGGAATCGCACCTGGGTGGACAACGTGCAAATCACCGTCGCCGAGTCAATCGGGGTCGAGGGCCGCGGTGGCTTCTACGAGACTGCCGGCGCGATGCGCGACATCGTGCAGAACCACGTGCTGCAGGTGCTCTCGCTGTTCCTCATGGAACCTCCCACGTCGTTCCACGCCGAGGCAATCCGTGACGAGAAGCTGAAACTGCTGCGTGCGATCCGGCCCTTCGCCGACGAGCAGGACATCGCACGCGGAGCCGTGCGCGGACAGTACGCGCGCGGCGGCACGCGCGAGCAGTTGATGCCCGGATACCGGGAGGAGGCGGGTGTGGACCCGGTCTCGTCAGTCGAAACGTTCGCCGCGCTGCGCCTGGACATCGACAACTGGCGCTGGGCGGGCGTCCCGGTCTATGTGCGCACCGGCAAGCGGCTGCCGCAACGCATCACTGAGGTGGCGATCGAGTTTCAGCGCCCACCGCAGCTGCCGCTGTTCCCCGGCTCAGACCCAGGACCCGACGCGCTGCTGCTGCGGGTCGCGCCCAGCGAGGGGCTCAGCATCCGATTCGGCGCCAAGGTGCCCGGCCGGTCCTTCGACGTCCGCAAGGCTTCGATGGACTTCACCTACACCGAGGGGCCTTTCGATGGCTCGGCCGATGCCTATGAGCGGGTAATATTCGATGCGCTGCTCGGTGATCCGACGCTGTTCATCCGCGCCGACGAAGTGGGCCGATCCTGGCGCATCGTCGACCCCATCATCCAGTGCTGGGCCGCGTCATCCGACCCGATTCCGCTGTACCAGGCGGGGACATGGGGCCCGCGCGAGGCGAACAACCTCATCGCCGCCGACGGGCGGCGCTGGCGGCACTCGGAAGCTTGACGATGCATACGCGTCACCCCACAACCTCACCGCTGACCTGCGCCACGCAGTTGGCCGGGAGGTCGAACCAGCGCAGGCTGTCGAAGCCTGTCGAGACTTGCGCCTGCGCGTCGGCGTGTGGTGCGTCGGTGGCGGCGATCAGGGCTGCGGCTTCGTTGAGGTAATGCGCGAGCTCGCTTTCCGGTGCCCGTTCGACGTGGTGTGGGTAGACCAGCGTGCCGTCTGTGTCATAGCGCAATTGGTGCAGGCGTAGCGGTGGTTCGATCAGGCCGCGGCGATGCCGCCAGAGTCCGCTGGCCAGGTCGAAGCGGTAGTCGTCGAGGAGCCGCCAGCCGTGACGGGCGAGGAAGACGACGGCCGCGATGATGTAGTCCACGACCGTGTCGGAGAGGAAGTAGTTGAGGTTCACCCGGACCCAGCCGGGCTTGATGCCTTCGCATCCGACGGCGATCTGCTCGGCGAATTCGTGTGAGCGGTTCAGGTCGATGCCGAGCAGCCGGTGACCGTAGGGTCCGGCGCACGAGCAGCCGCCGCGTGCCTGGATACCGAAAAGGTCGTTGAGCAGTGCGACGATGAAGTTGTGGTGCAGATAGCGGCCGCTGGGCGCGCGCACCAGGAAGGACACGATCGACAGCCGTTCCGCGTCGGGGTTGCCGAGCACTTCGATGGCAGGCTCAGCGCGCCATGCCGTGATTGCGCGGCGCAGGAACGCCTCCTCCTGGGCCCGAATGATCTCGACGCCGACTGCCTGCTTGAGTTGAAAGACCAGACCGGCGCGGATCGCCTCGACGATCGCCGGTGTACCGCCTTCTTCCCGTTGGATCGGGTCGTGGAGGTATCGGTGCTCGGTCGGGTTGACGTATTCAACCGTGCCGCCGCCCGGAACGTCCGGCACCCGGTTGCGCAGCAGTTCGCGCCGTACCACGAGCACGCCCGGGGTGCTGGGACCGCCGATGAACTTGTGCGGACTGAGGAACATTGCGTCCTTGTAGGCGGCAGGGTCTTCGGCTGTGGCGGTCACCCGCAGCTCGACGTACGGCCCGGCCGCGGCAAAATCCCAGAACGACAGCGCGCCGTGCGCGTGCAGCAGCGAGGCGATCCGGTCGGTATCGCTGAGGATTCCGGTGACGTTGCTGGCCGCTGAGAACGACCCGATCTTCAATGGCCGGGCCGCGTGGCGGACGAGCTCACGTTCAAGTGCGGCTAGGTCGATGTGGCCGCCCACGTTCGGAGGAATGATGACCACGTCAGCGATCGACTCACGCCACGGCAGCTCGTTGGAGTGATGCTCGAACGGGCCGATGAACACCACCGGCCGCTGATCGGGCGGCACCAGTTCACTTAGCCGGTAGCAGTCCTCGAGTTGCGACGGGATGCGGATCCCGAGGATGCCGATCAGCTTGTCGATCGCGCCGGTGCAGCCGGAGCCGGCGAAGATGACGGCGTAGTCGTCGTCCGCGCCGACGGCGTGGTGAATGACGGCGCGAGCGTCCTCGCGCAGCCGCGTCGTTTGCAGCCCGGTTCCGCTGGATTCGGTGTGCGTGTTGGCATACCGCGGCAGCACCTCGTCGCGGATGAAGTCCTCGATGAACGAGAGAGCTCTACCCGAGGCGGTGTAGTCGGCGTAGGCCACGCGCCGGGGCCCGTACGGGCCGGCCATCACCTGATCCTCGCCGATGACCGACTCACGGATACGTCGCAGCAGCGGGGTATCCGTGAGTCCCGCACGCATGACAGCCGGCCGTTCAGGGCAACTGGACGTAGCCGTGGCGAGCCTTCCAGAGGAAATACTTCTCGAAGCCGAGCTTCATCAAGTGTGCCTGCGGTCCGGGGATGAGCACGCCGTGCTTGCGTGGCGGCAGCATTTTGTCGGCCAGGATGATGACCCCGTTGTTGCCGGCGTCCATGACGCACACGGCTGGGATGTCGCCGAAGGCCTTGCTGTGCTCGGGTGTTTGCCCGCGGATCTGTGCAGCGATGTTCTTTGCCGCGGTGTGCGCCTGAACCTCTGTCGGGTAGCCGGTCTTGGGGATCCCGACGGGAACGGCAGTCTGCCAGGGCACGTCGACGGCTGCGGCGATACCCACGACATACACGTCGTCATGCTTTTCGCTCTGGTAGGTCGGCCGGACCGGCAGGTAGCCCTTTTCGTCAGGAGCGAGACCGGTCGCCGTCCGGGCGACTTCCTGACCGACGAACGGCGGAACCACCATCGAGTAGAACGACGGGATCTCGGTGCCGTCGGCGAGTACCACCGCGTCCTCGGCGACGTGGGCGATCGACACGCCGAGGCGGACGTCGATGTTCTGGCGGCGCATGAACATGCCGAGCAGGGACTCACCGTGCGGCAGCCCGCCGATGCCGAAGTGACCCAGAAACGGCTCCGCGGTGACGTACGTCAACTGGACCTTTGACGTCAGCCCCGCCCTCCGCAGCCGGTACGACATGTTGAACAGGAACTCGTAGGCGGCGCCGAAACAGCCGGCGCCCTGGGACGCGGCCACTACGACGTCGCCGGGATCGTTGAGGAACCGGCGCCAGCGCTCACCCGCACGGACGGCGTCC
>JBPYES010000416.1:0-4579 GCA_051984825.1 Jatrophihabitantaceae bacterium | reverse complement strand
GCGGCGAGCTTCGCCGCCCGGTCGACAGCCACCCAGCACATGATCTTCGACGAGGTGAAGTGCTGCAGCTGGCCGCGGACCTCCCAGATCCCGGCGTCCGGCTCGCGCCAGTGCTTGAGCGCCTGGTCGACCTGCTTGCCGAGAATGCTCCACACCCGGTTGTCCAGGTGGTCGGCAGCCTTGCTGTGTAAGTACACCGAGTCGAGCAGCGCCCCCCACACGTCGTGCTGCTTCTGCGCGTAGGCCGCGTTGCCGATGCGGACCGGGCGGGAGTTGGCGTAGCCGGGAAGGTGATCGAGCGTCGACTCGTGCAGATCGCGTTCGCCGCCGATACCGTACATGATCTGCAGGTCTTCCTCGGTCGCGGCGACGTCGCCGATGAACGACAGGAAGTCGATCGCCTCCCAGTCGAATCCCAGCGAGTACAGCCCCCACAGGGCGAATGTCGCGTCGCGGATCCAGCTGTAGCGGTAGTCGTAGTTGCGCTGCCCGCCCAGGGTCTCCGGTAGCGACGTCGTCGCTGCGGCGGCGATCGCCCCGGTGGGTGCGTACGTCAGGCCCTTCAGGGTGAGCGCGCTGCGCTGCAGGTAGCTACGCCACGGGTGGTCAGGGAACTGGCCACGGCCGAGCCAGTGCTGCCAGTGGTGGGCGGTCCAGACCAGGCGGCCGTACGCGTCGTCATACGTGAGCGGCGGTTGCTTGCTGCCCCAGGACAGTGCGACGAATCTGACGTCGCCCTCCTTGAGCAGCGTCCGCGCGGTGGCCCTGCCACCTTCGAAACCCAGCCGAAGGTCGGTTGTGAGGGTCAGCTCGACGTCGCACCCCTCGGCCGTGGCGAGGCCCTGGTGATACACGTGGTCGGTGTAGCCCCACCGCGCAAACCGCCGGCCGTAGTCGAACACCGGCTCGCACTCGACAACGGTTTGCACCTCACCGTTAACGCAACGAACCGTGCGCAGCAGGATGTGCTCGGAGTCGTAGTCGGTAGGGGTGCGCCGGTGGGTGTGCGAGAGCTCGTCCTCGTGCCGCCACGGCCCGAGCAGCAGCAGGTCGCGGACGATGATCCATCCCGTGGCGGTGCCCCAGCTGGTCTCAAGGATCATCGTGCCGGGCAGGTAGCGGCGGGCCGCCGGCACCAGGACGTCCGACGGTGCGACGCGGAAGTTGCCCGCGTGCCGGCCCAGGATCGAGCCGAACACGCTGGGGGAGTCCATGCGTGGCAGGCACATCCACTCGACCGACCCGCCCGGCGCGACCAGCGCCACAGCCTCGCCGTCGGAGAGGAAGCCGTAGTCGCCGATCGGCACCCGCATCGGCGTGGCGGGATGCGGGACGCCGTGACCGAGTGCGGAGGCGCCGTCCATATGCGCAGGATACGGTTCCTGCCCTGTCAGTCGGGGATACCCACCGCGTCGGGCTCCGGAATCGCGACCGGCAGCACCGGACGTCGCAGCGCTGCGAAGACGCGCCGCGCCGCCCACTGCACGGCCAGCGCGAGGCCCAGTAGCGCTATGGCGACGATGCCGTCGAGCCAGAAGTGGTTCGCCGTCGCAGCCACGACGAAGATCGTGAGCGCCGGATGCAGCAGCACCAGCCAGCGCCAGCGGCTCGTGCTGATCCGAACCACGACCAGCCCGATCAATACCGCCCAGCCGACGTGAACGGACGGCATCGCCGAGAGCTGATCGGGTCCCACCGCCTGCAGCGCGGTGTAGACGGACTGGCCGTACTTCTCGGCAGTGTCGACATACCCGAATTCGGGTAGCAGCCGCGGTGGCGCGACGGGCAGGAACTGCACCAGCAGGCACGACGCCGTGAGCAGCACGATCGTGGTGCGCACGGCGGGGTAGCGGTCGCGGTGCCGGACGAACAACCACACGAGCAATGCGCCGAGCGCGGCGAAGTGCATTGTCGCGTAGTACAGATTGCACGCCTGGGTCAGCAGCGGATGCGGGATGATCAGCCGCTGGGCGGAAAGCTCACTCGGCAGATGCCACTCGCGTTCTACGCGCTCGATCCACCGTCCGCGGGCATACGCCCCGGACGTACCGAGCAGCGACGCCGACGCAGCCAGCTGCCACAGTGCGTACAGCGCGGCCACGTAACCGGACTCGCGGGCGAACGGCGCCAGCACCGCGAGGCGGGGCGGGCCGGCCGCGGACAGCACCGCTCCCGCGATGATCAGCGCCGCGGCCAGTCCGGCCGCCTGCTGCCACGTCAGCGCGATGTTGTGCACCCGCCAACTATGCCTGGCCGCACGGCAGTTCTTGGAGGGTCACGTCCGGAATTCGCTCGTGACCGAACTGCGTTGGCCCTAAGTTGAGCAGATCGCGTCTTTTCCGGAGGTGGTATGTCCCGACGCGGCTGGCTGCTGTTCGCGGCGATGTGCGTTATCTGGGGCGTCCCCTACCTGATGATCCGCGTGGCGGTCCGAGACGTCTCGCCGGGCACCTTGGTGTTTGCCCGGACCGCGCTCGGGGCGCTGCTGCTGTTGCCGATCGCGCTCTCGCGCGGCTCGCTGCGGCCGGTGCTGCCGCTCTGGCGGGCGCTGCTCGCCTACACGGCGATCGAGGTGGCGCTGCCATGGCTGCTCCTCTCCGACGCCGAGACGAAGCTCTCCAGCTCGCTGACCGGTCTGCTCATCGCGGCGGTCCCCCTCGTCGGCGTCGGGGTCGCGCGGTTTTTGCGTTCCGACGACCCGGTGGACGCGTCACGGGCGCTCGGCCTGCTGCTCGGCATCGGCGGTGTCATCGCGCTGCTCGGTCTGGATGTCGGCGAGGTACAGGCCGTCCCGCTTCTCGAGGTCGCGGTTGTGGTGGTGTGCTACGCGGTCGGGCCGGCAATTCTCAGCCGCCACCTGTCGGACGTCCCAGGTATGGGCGTGGTGGTGCTGTCGCTGGCGATCACCGCAATTGCCTACTTACCGGTCGCGGTGCTGAACCCGCCACGTCACCTCCCCGCGAATGCAGCGTGGTCGGTGGTCGGGCTCGCGTCGATCTGCACGGCGCTCGCCTTCGTCGTCTTCTTCGCGCTCATCGCCGACATCGGCCCGGCCCGCGCGACGGTGATCACCTACGTCAACCCGGCGGTCGCGGTGCTGCTCGGCGTGGCGCTGCTGAACGAACGGTTCACGGCGGGTATGGCAGTGGGCTTCCCACTGATTCTTGCCGGATCGGTGCTGGCTGCCCGACGGCGGCAGCGGGTCCCGCAGGCGCCCGTCGTCGCGCCCGTCGCTGAATCGGCGACCGGCTGATCAATCCAGCCGAACCAGCCCGCCCGGCGTTTCGAAGACTGCCGCGACGACGCCGGTCTCGTCGTCGGTGGGCGACTCCCATAGCACTTCGACACCGTCCAGGGGCTGCGTCGACGTGACGCCGAGGTAGGCGTCGACGGTGTACTCGTCGCCGGCGAACTCCAAGCTCTTCAGGTTGATCCGCGAGCCACCGGCGGACGGATGGTGCCGGGTATCGGTCTGCCACTGTACGAAGAACGGTCGCTGCGGGTCGACCACGAGGTCCTTGATCCCGATCTGCTTCCACCGCAGGTCGAAACCGTCGGGACGGCGCCGATGGCCCTGCACCGCGTGGCGACCCAGCCGCGATTCGATCGCGGTGATGTCGTCGACGCGCACCGCCCAGCCGAGCCATCCGCCGCCGGCGTCCCTGCGGGCACGCACCGCCTGGCCGAACGGCGCCTTGTCAGCGGCCGGGTGGTCGAGCACCTCGACCGCTTCGAGGTAGCAGCCGTTCTTGAGTGGCAGGACGAAGTTCCGCGTGCCGAACGACGGATGCAGCCCACCGTCGGTGAACGCCGCCCCGAGGCGAGCGCCCAGCCGCTGTACGCATGCGGCCAGCCCCTCCGGGCCGGCGGCATACGAGAGGTGGTCGAGTCGCATGCGGCCATCGTGGACTACGCGACTTTGACGACTGCGCGGGGGCGGGTGCCGGTCACGGTCGGCATAGTGCTAGCGGCAATTGCCCGATCAGCCAGCGCGGCCCAGCAACGCGGACGCCAGGGTCCAGCCGCCGGCGCAACGCACGATCGGCGCTCACAACGAGGGCCTGCTCTCCGCTGGCGATCGACTGGTGAGCCAGGTCGACGATGCTGGAATCACCATCACGCGGGGCCGCGTTCGTGGTGATCGCGGCGTCCCACCAGGTGATGTCGCGCCGTTCGCCGGCGAGCGGCCGGGCCGCTCCCTCGACGACGAGCGACACCGCCGGCAGCAACCCGGCAAGCTCGCCGACGTCAACGTCGTCGGGCAGCGCCGGCGCGGCGATGCCGTCCCGGGCGACCGCGCCGAGCTCGTCGCGCAGCCGTCGCGTGGCGCCGAGCCGGTCACGCCACCAGCCGTCCGGCCGGGAGCCTACGACGTTGGCTGCATCCACGACCACGCGCAGCGACGCGGGTGACTGGCGCAGCCGTGGCCACGCCCCGGCCAACCCGCGGTGCAGCGGCAGCCGATCGATTTCGGCGCTCGCCCACCAGCGGATCGCGGTGCTCTCCGCATTCGCAGGCCGGGGGCTGAGCTGGGCAGCGGCCCGCGCGAGGACGGTGGTGTACGACCAGCCGCCGTGGT